>JAISUL010000045.1 GCA_031272145.1 Synergistaceae bacterium | reverse complement strand
TTCACCGAGAGCGACATCGCCAGGCTCAAGACGGCGGACGCATAGGGCAGCAAAAAACGCGCGGGGCATCTCTCCCCGCGCGTTTTTCACTTGTGGCCTCAGACCCCTGCGATACTACGCCCCTGTCGACTGCAGCGCCGATATAACCGACGACAGCCAGCTTGACTTCTCCGCCATCTCGGCCATCATCGTCTCGGCTGTGGCGAACTGCGCCTGAAGCGCCTCGTCCCTCTGGTCTATGCGGCGCTGCACTTCCTCCAGATACTTGTCGATAGACGCGATCTCCGTGTCTATCGCGTTTATCTCGCGAACTACCTTGCCCTGAGCGGTGGTGGTGCTGCCGACCTCCACCTGCGCGCTCTTCACCATTCCGTCGAGGTAGGTCTGCATGTCCGCCGCGAAGGTCGTCATCAGGTTCGCCACGTCCGAGGGGTTGTTCGTCATGGCCTCCATGAAGACCGTCGTGTCGAACTCAAGGTATCCGGCGTTGGCGTCGTCCGACATGACGCCGGTAGATGGCGTCTTGATGCCTATCTGCGAGAGGGAGTTGTACTGGTAGCTGATGTTCATCTCGCCCCATATGGCCGTCGAGCCGCCGAGGCTCACCGCGTAGGGGCCGCCCAAGGAGTCGGTGCCGGGCGTGATGGTCAGCTTGCTGTTCGTCATCGAGGCCTTCGCGAATGGGGCACCGGTGTCGTCCACGCAGAGCGCGTTGATCTTGTCCACGATCGCCTGGAGGTTGTCCGTCGTGTTGACGTCTATCCTCGCCGAGATCGCGTTGCCGTAGCTGTCCGTTCCGGTCAGGGACACGGAGCCCGACGTCTTCAGGCCGTTCTGGGCGAACGTGCCGTACATCGATGCCCTCGCCGTGCGCGCCGACGTGAACGCCGGGCTGTATATCTGAGACGTGAGGAGCCTCATCTGGGTCTTCGAGTAGCGCAGAAGGGAGTTGCCGTTCAGCAGGCCCCACTTCAGGCGGAAGTCGTCGCTGTCCACAGTGGCCGCCGTCGTCTCGTCGAGCTCACTCTCCGTCATGCGCGTGTTTATCCAGGACAGGACGTCGTTGTAGTTCGTCAGGAAGTCCTGAATCGCCGTGACGGCGGACTCGGCGTCCTGAACAACGTCCAGGGCCACGCGCCCCGTGCCCCTCAGGGTCATGGTCACGCCAGTGATAAGCTCGTTGCCGTAGGCAGGGCCGATCACGTTCGACGAGCTAGTGACGGTGTTCCCGTCGATGATGAGCGTCGCGTCCGCCGCCGCGGCGTTGTTGCCCGCGGTGACGTTGTCGTTTAGGCCTAAGATGCTCGTAAGCTGAGAGCCGACGTCGATGTCGAACGTGTTCGCGTTGAACGAGTACTCCACCGTGTAGGTGTCGCCGATGGCAGGTTCGCGGCCGCCGCTCCACACAAGGTGCTTGCCATCTGGATCGATGCTGAAGTCAGTCCCTAAAGCATAGACGGTACCGTTGCTGCCCGTTACTGTGAGCGTGCCGTTGTTATTGCCGCCGCTCTGCATGAAGAGGTCGTAGTCGAGCTCGACGCCGGACTCCTGACTGCTGAAGACCACCTCGTCAGATGTTCCCTTATGCGTAACCGTTGCCTTATATGACGAGGTGCCCAGCCCAGTGTTGTCGCTCGATATGACCAGCTGCTCGGTGGACGACGACGGGACGTCCGTGGCAGTTACGTTCACGGGCGGGACGCTCGTCTTCAGGGCCGTGCTGATCTTGTCCGCGAGGGACTGAATCGTGTCCGTGGTCTCGGCGGTGACGGTGATCTTCTGGCCGCCGGCTATGATGCTCATGTCCTCGTCGGCAGTGAGGCCCAGGGTGCCGAGCGTTGCGTTCCGCGTAACGTCGTTCGACCGGATGATCTGGCCTGTCGCCAGATTCTTCACCTCTATGTCATGGGTGTTGATGACCGCGTCCGCGTTGGCCACGGCGGTGAGGACGCCCTTGGCTGAGGCGTTGGAGTCCAGGCGCTCCACCTCGACGCTCTTGGCTTTGAACGTCGATGCCAGCTTCAGCGGGGACAGGGACGACTGCAGGCTCTGCAGGGAGACCAGGTACTCCTCCCACAGGAGCTTCGTGTTCTCCAGCTTGGTGCGCTTCTCCACCTGAACGTAGGCGGGCGTCCGCATCGTCTCGAGAATGCTCTCCCTTAAACTGTCCCAGTCGATGCCGCTAACCACGCCGTTGATCGCCGTGCTAGAAGCCATTGCGCATACCTCCTTGTGATACGGATGTTTCCTTTCTTTATTACTCCGTATTCCTTTCCTTATCGGCCTGCCCCTCCGAAAACAAAAGGGCATATATATGCTACAATGAACCCCGTTTTTTTTGAAGGGAGGCGCACTTCATTTTGAAGGTTTACGTCGACGGGCTTGAGCGCCCGGAATTTTCTGAATCTGCATCTGAATCTGAGTCTGAGTCTGACGCCAGTGCCATCCTAGAGGGGGTGGATGCCCTGCTCGCCAGGGAGGGGCGCGTCCTCATGGAGGTCAGAGTCGATGACGCCCCGATGGACAGGGAGGCCTTCGTCAACGTCGTGGGCGGGATGGCCGCGTACTTCACGTCGCAGCCGGTGCGCGGCCTCGTCCAGGAGACGCTCGACGAGGCGCTGGTCTACCTGCCAAGCCTTGAGAGGGGCTTCGAGAGCGTCGCGCTCTGCCTTGAGCAGGACAAGGCCGAGTCCGCCCAGGGCACTCTGGCCCTCGCGGCGGACGGGCTGGACTGGCTGGTCGGGGTCTTTGACCGATGCGCCAGGATACTGTCCGCGGGGGAGGAGACCGGCTCTGACAAGGTTCTGGGGACGCTCAGGGACGACATCGAGCGCCTCTCGACCTTCTACGAGGAGAAAAAATATCTCAACATGGCCCTGTGCATCCGCCAGAACCTGCTGCCCGACCTGGATCAGGTTAGGGCTTGTCTAAAGGCGTTCTGCGAGCTTGCCGTGTCAACTCACTAGGAAGTGGAAGCCGGTGTCCCTTCGTAAAGGACTGGTGATATTCGTCGTGCTCGCGTTCGGCGTGGGCGGGATAGTGATCGCCCAGAGCGTGAACCGCGAGACAGTGGACTCGTTTTTGAACGCCGACAAGCGCTTCCTGCTGGCAGCCTTCGGGCTCGTCGCCGCCGCCTGGTGCTGCGACGCCGGGCGGTTCTGCGCGCTCGCCAAGGCCGCGGGCGTGAGGGTCACGTTCGGGCTCGGAATCATACTGACCTGGCTGCACTACTTCGGCTGCGCCGTTACCCCCATGCAGAGCGGCGGGGGGCCGTTCCAGGTCTACGTGCTCTACAAGAAGGACGTGCCGGTCGGCAAGGGCATAGCCATAACGATGCTCCGGACGATGCTGACCGTGTTCATCCTGACGCTCGTCGTGCCCGCGGCGCTGCGCCTCGACCCGTCCCTCCTGGACGGCAGCCCCTTCGTCAAGGGGGTCGTTACCTACGTCTTCACGGTCATCATGTGCACATGGGCGTTCATAGGCTACACCATAGCGCGTCCCGCCTCCATCAAGCGCGTCGGGGACGGCCTGCTGGCGTGGCTCGCGAAGCGCGGCGCGGTCAAGCCGGCCAAGGTCAACAAGTACCGCGCGTGGCTCGACCGCGAGGTGGACAACTACAGCATGAACTTCAAGCTCACCTTCTCGACCGGGCTGGGCTACTCCCTGGCCGCCCTGCTGCTCTCGGCTCTGCACCTCCTGTGCCTCTTTTCCGTGCTGCCGGTGCTCATGCTGGCGGTGGGGCTGCCCTTCAGCTTCGTCCAGACCGTGTTCACTCAGGCGGTCTTCATGTTCGTGCTCTACTTCATCCCGACGCCGGGGGCGAGCGGGGTCGCGGAGAGCGGCGGCGCGTTCCTGTTCGGCACCCTCATGCCCTGGAACATGGCCGGGATCATGGCGATCATCTGGCGCTTCTTCACAGAGTACATCTCCATATTCATGGGGGTCGTGGTCGTCATAAAGATGCTCGGCTGGGGCGTGAGCGAGGAGCTGGTGCGCGGAGCAAAAAAGACGGAGGAGACAGAGGAGAAGCGCGAATGAACAAGCTCGCCGAGGCCGCGTTTAAACTGCGGGGCGGGGTGTGGACTACGCTGTTCGCGGCGATGCTCCTCACGTCGTCCTTGACTGCCCCGACCGGGCGGGCTTGCCTTTGGGCCGGGCTGCTCTTTGTAACTCTGGGGCAGGCGCTGCGCTTCTGGGCGGTCTGCTGCGTCGGGCGATACAGGGGCGAGCGCGTCGGGGCGGAGCGGCTGGCCACCTGGGGGCCTTACGCCATCGTGCGGAACCCCCTTTACGACGGCAACTTCCTTATCGGGTTCGGCTGGGGGATGATGGCCGGCGTCGTTCCATTGCTTTTGTTTTTCATAGTGTTCATCTTGCTGTATACTGTTCTTATCGTTCCTCACGAGGAGGCATTCCTCGCGGGGAAGTTCGGCGCTGAGTACGAGGACTACCGGCGTAGGGCGGGGCGGTTTCTGCCGAAGATGTCTGTCTTTTGCCATGCCCCGCCCGGCATAAGGGGGCCGCTTGACGTCCGGGTGCTCTGGACGAGCGAGCGCCACTCTCTGCTTATGACGGTGGCGGGCACGGTTCTTCTGCTTATTGTTCGTATGATTTGATTTTTCGGAGGGTCTAATGGCCATTTGGGACAGCAGGCGCCCAGGCTTCGGCAAGCGCGGGGCGCGGGACAACGACGATGGGCACGCGGACATGACCGTCAGGGAGCTTCTTTCGGCCATTTCGGAGACGGAGTACCCGCAGTACATCATGGACGCCATAGCCCGCGTGCAGGCGTGGCTTCTGGACATGGTGAACGAGCCCTCCGAGAAGGGCATGGATCCTGTCACGGCCATGTTCGAGGACGCGGGGGACCTTGATATGGAGAAGCTCTTCGAGGACTTGGAGAGCATCGAGCAGCACGCCGACATAATCCCCAACACCAGAAAGCCGGAGGGCCGCCCCGACGTGATAGTCGTGAGCGTCAACCCGCCGGACTACGAGTGCGGCCTGAGGACGGCGATAGACTACGCCGCTATCTTCAACCGCGAGCGGAGCAAGCGCGTGTGGGTGATAAGCGACACGTTCGTGTTCTGGGACGTGGTCCGCTACTCGGCGCACGTCAACGCCCTCATGGAGCAGGGGATAGTCCTGAGGTACATCTTGGTGTCGCCCTGGGGGTGGGTCGAGGTGCCGCTGAGCGGTTCGGCGAGCCGGCGCTTCCTGTGGCGCGGGTCATCCCCCGACATACGCCCTGCCCCCAACGGACAGGGCGGCCACCGAAAGAACCGCGACTCAGACCAAGAGGGCGCGACCTCCTGAGCTTGCCAAAAGTTTGGCTGGCCGACGCGGCGCTTATGCTCTGCGCCCTCGCGTGGGGCATAGGCTTCGTCGCCATGAAGGACGCCCTGACGGTCTACCCGCCATGGTGGATACTCTTCTTCCGCTTCACGGGCGGGGCCGCGCTTCTGTGGGTCTGCTTCCGCCGCCGCGTCGCCTCTCTCCGGCGCTCGGAGGCGGTCGGGGGCGCGGTCATCGGCGCAGCCCTCTTCCTCGGCATGGGGATTCAAACCCTCGGCCTCATCTACACGACGGCGGGCAAGCAGGCGCTAATCACCGCGACCTACGTCGTGATGGTCCCGTTTCTCGTGTGGGCGCTGCGCCGGACGTCTCCAGGCCGGGCCGCCATCGTGGGGTCGCTGGCATGCTTCGCCGGAACGGTGCTGCTGACCTCCGACCCCTCTGGCGTGTCCGCCCTGAACGTAGGCGACGCCCTCACCCTGGTGTCGGCGTTCTTCTTCGCGGCGCAGATAATCGCCATCCGCCACTACGCAGCGGACGGCGATCCTCTGACTCTGGCCTTCGTCCAGATGTGCGTCGTGGCCGCGGGGTCGCTTGTCTGCGCCCTGGCCTTCGACGCCCCTCCGGTTCCGGACGGGATGAACGGCGTGCCGGATATAATCTTCAGCACGCTCTTCAGCACGTTCTTCGCCTTCGTGGTGCAGACCTACGCGCAGAAGTACACGTCCGAGTCCCACGCGGCCATACTGCTGAGCATGGAGGCGCTGTTCGGCGTGCTGAGCGGGGTCGTCCTGCTGGGCGAGCCGATGACGTGGAGGATAGCGGCAGGGACATGCATGATACTGGCGTCGATAGCGGTCGTTGAGCTGGCCAAAAGCTAAAAATAACAGGGGGGCGCCTGCCCCCCTGTTGTTGTTTCTTAATCTTAGATCAGAGTCAGCGCCTTCGGGAACCAGTACATCGCGAACACGGCGTACACCGCGAAGAATATCACCCCGTACAGAGTTCCGAACGCCCAGAACGTCTTCTTCCCTATGTAGCCGGTGTTATAGTACACGGGGCTTGGGCCTGTGCCGTAGGGCGTCAGTATGCCCATGATGCCGAGGCTGCCCGCGAGCACCATGCCCAGCAGCCTGAGGTCTACGCCGGGGATGGCCGCGCCGGTCGCCATAAGCACGGGAAGCAGGGCGGTCGTGTGAGCGGTCAGCGACGCGAAGAAGTAGTGAGCGAAGTAGAACAGAGCCAGCAGGCCGAATATCACGATCACCACGGTCTGCCCCTCCAGCTTCGCGGCGAAGACTGCGCCGAGCCACTTCAGGAAGCCGACCCGCGCCAGGCCGGAGGCCATGGCGACCAGGGTCGCGAACCACACGAGCGTGTTCCACGCGCCCTTGTTCGACACCACGTCGTCCCAGCTGACGATCTGGAACACTATCATCAGGCACAGGACGCAGATGGCCACGAGCGTGGCGTTGATCGTGTAGCCGCCCATCAGCCAAGCCTTGTCGCCGAAGATCCAGAGCAGCAGCGCGATGACCGCCATGAGGGCCATCAGCCACTCCTTGCCGCTGGTGGGGCCGAGCTTCTCGAGTTCGGCTTCAGCCCACTTGGGTGTTTCGGGGAAGAGCTTCTGAGTCGGGGGGTAGATGACGTAGGTGATCAGAGGCACCAGAATGAACAGGATTACGCCCGCCGGCAGCATGCACACGAACCACTGCCCCCAGGAGATGACGGACGCGGGGTCGGCCTTCATGGCGTTGCCGACCAGCGTGCGGGCCAGGAGGTTCGGCGCGAGGCCGGTGAAGAACATCGAGCTGGTGACCGACGTGACGGCTATGCATATCCACATGAGGTAGGCGCCGATCTTGCGCGGCTCGTTGTCGGGAAATGAACCGTACATCGGCGGGATGTTCTTGACCACCGGGTAGACAGACCCGGCGCTGCGCGCCGTGTTGGACGGGATGAACGGCGCCAGCACCAGGTCGGAAAGCGCGGTGGCGTAGCCGAGGCCCAGAGCCCCTCCGCCCAGCTTCTTCATGAGGATAAGCGCGATTCGCTTGCCCAGTCCGGTCTTCTCGTAGCCCATAGCGAACATGTAGGCCACGAATATGAGCCAGACCGTGCTGTCGATGAAGCCGGAGAGCGCCCAGTTGAGCGCGCCCGCGGCGTTCGCCGGTTTGCCGTCGGCCAGCGGCACGAGCCTAAGAGCGGCTGCGAGCGCGACGCCTATCAGCCCCACGGCGGAGTTCGGCAGAGGCTCCAAGATCAGCGCCAGAACGACCGCGAGGAAGATGCCGAGGTATCGCATCGCGTCCACCGTCAGCCCCTCCGGTACCGGCATGTTCCAGACCGCGAGCACCACCAGTATGGAGAGAAAACCCTTAAACAGTTTCATAACCTCACCCCTATTAGAACAAATGTGGGAAACCTCCCGTGGTATTATAGCCCACAGCACGGGTGAGAGTAAAGTACATCCTACGGAGGTGAACACAAATGGAAGACGATCGCGAACGTCTATACGACGAGAAGCTGTCCCGCGCGGCTTTTTCTGGGCACTCGTCGCCACCGCCGTCGCCGTCGTGATATTCACTATCGTGCAGCATATTTTGAGGGGAGGAATTCCAATATGCAGATGAAGGCCGCTAAGGCGATCGTCGAGATATGGGAGAAGGAGGGGATCAGGGCAGTCTTCGGCATCCCGGGGGCTGGGATAAACGGCGTGTACAGAGACCTCGCCGTGTCGTCCATACAGCACTTCTGCCACAGGCACGAGGAGGCCTGCGTCCACGCCGCGGGAGGGTACTTCCGCGCCTCAGGACGTCTCGCCGTCGCCTTGTGCACATCGGGGCCGGGCGCCACCAACTTCGTCACAGGCCTCTACACGTGCCAGATCGACAGCATCCCGGTCATAGCCGTCACGGGCCAGGCCGTCCGCGCCCAGCTCGGCAAGGACGCATTCCAGTGCGTGGACATAGCGAAAATAGCCGCGCCGGTCTGCAAAAAAACCTGGTGCGTCACAGACCCGAACGACGTCCCGCGGGTCTTCGCCGAGGCATTCCGGACGGCACGAGAGGGCAAGCCGGGGCCAGTCCTGGTCGACCTCCCGCTCGACGTGCAGAACGCCGACATAGACTTCGACCCCGCGGCCTACGAGCCCATGACCTTCGAGACGCCGGCCCCGAGGCCCGAGGACGTCGCGCAGGCCATCTCCATGATAAACGAGGCCGCGAACCCGGTCATGCTCATCGGGGGCGGCGCCCTGCTCGCCGGGGCAGAGAGGGACTGCGTGGCCCTCGCCGAGCTCCTCAACATGCCCGTCATCACGACCTACATGGCCAAGGGCTGCATTCCGTCGGAGCACCCGCTGAACGCCGGGCACTGCGGCATTCAGGTCGGGCAGCCCGTAGGGAACAAGGTCTTCCTCGACTCCGACCTCGTGCTGGGCATCGGGTGCCGCTTCACCGACCGGCACACGGGCGCCATCGACGTCTACCGGCGCGGGCGCAAGTTCATACACGTCAACATCGAGCCCAGCGAGATAGGGAAGATTTTTACCCCCGACCTCGGCATCGCCGCCGACGCGAAGAAGACCGTCTCTGCCCTGCTCGCCGAGTCCAAGGCAAGGGGCAAGAGGAGCGCCCACGTCGACGCCGTCGGCCTCCCGGCCCTCCGCGCGAAGCTGGCACGCAAGGTCGACTACGCCTCCGTCCCGATCAACCCGCACCGGGTCTTCGCCGAGCTAAACAAGTTCTTCGACGCCGACGCCGTCTTCACGACGGGCTGCGGCATAGTCCAGATATGGTCGGGGCAGCTTCAGGACATCGACAGGCCGCGGCACTACCTGCCGTCCGGCGGGGCCGGGTGCCTCGGTTACGACATCCCGGCGGCGTTCGGGGCCTCGATAGCATCGGGCCGCCAGGCCGTCGCGGTCATGGGGGACTTCGGCTTCACGTTCCACGTCCAGGAGCTCGCGGTGTGCGCCGTCTACAGCGTCCCGGTCATCGTCGTCATCGTGAACAACGCCTACCTTGGGCTCATCCGGCAGAACCAGAAGTACGCCTACGGATACGAGTGCGACGTCGCCATGCCGGCGAACCAGGGCATGATCGACTATGTCAAGGTGGCCGAGGGCTTCGGCTGCTACGGCGAGCGCGTGTTCGAGCCGGACGGAATCCAGCCGGCGCTGGCCCGCGCGGTCAAGAGCGGACGACCGGCAGTGATCGACGTCGTCTGCGACCCGCAGGTGGACTGCTCGATGGGCACGGCGATCGACGCCGTGAAGGAATTTGTGTATTGATTTTTTTAAGGAGGCCAAAAAAGTTGTTTTCATCTCTTGACATCTCCGCAATTTCGTGTATAATGGGCTCGGCTCGGCTCGGCTCGGCTCCCTCTCGTTTGCTGAAAATCTCCCGCTAAGACATTCCAAAGAGGCGCTTCAATGAGCGCCTCTATTCTCCACCGCAAGCTGGCAACCGCCCGCAGGACGCTGCTGCACTTCTCACGACGTCGCTACGCAACACCTTGGGAGATATTCCTGCACCTCTTCGATCTGACCGCTGCCAACGTCATCGGGCACAACCCAAACTTTTACCAAAAGGCCTACAACCGGCGCAAGGCCAAGTTCCTGCAGACGTGGCCCCGCGAAACACGCTTTGCCATTAAGGACGATGCCTACGTCCTGAAGGACGTCAGGCTGCCCCTGCTCGATCGGACGAACGAGGACACCCTACTAGATTTCGTCTGGGGCGACACGTTCCTGGTCTACTCCGAGTTCGGCGACTGCTACGACGAGTCGCTTATCGACAACCTTTTCATCAAGCTGCACGAGGGGCCTTACGGCCTGCGCAACGGGACGGTGGACGTCACGGTCGAACCAGGCGACGTGGTCATCGACGCCGGGAGCTGGATCGGCGACTTCGCGGCTTACGCTTCGGTCAAGGGCGCCAACGTTTATGCCTTCGAGCCGACAGCCGAGACCTTCGAGTATCTGCTGAAGACCGCCGCTATGAACCCCAACATCCACCCGGTGATGGCCGGACTGGGCGACGTCAAGACCCAATCCAGTTTCTTCGCGGATAAAAATAATCCGGCCTCGTCGGGCAACTCGGCCCTGGCTACGCGGGCTGGCAGCGGCGATGAAAGAACCGTCAGCATCACGACCATCGACGACTTCGTCCGTGAGAACGGGCTTACCCGCGTGGACTTCATCAAAGCTGACATCGAGGGCTATGAGCGGAACATGCTCATGGGCGCGCGCGAAACGCTCCGCCGGTTCGCGCCCAAGCTTGCTCTGTGCACCTACCATCTACTAGATGACCCCGAAGTCCTGGAGCGCATCATCAAGGAGACCAATCCGGCTTACCGCGTGGTTCAGAAGGCCAAAAAGCTGTTCGCCTCGGTCTAGAGTCAGCTATTTTACTTTGACAATCGCCTCCTTCTGTGCTATGGTCTAAGGGTCGCCCCGACCGGGGCACAGAAGGAGTTGATTTATATGACAACCCGCGCCGGAAGAATCGCGCGCACGCTGCTCTTCTTTTCCCTATTTCTTTGCCTGACGCTGCTTCCATCGCCATCGAGTGCAACAACCGTCGTATTCACCAACAACCAATGGGACAGTCAGATGTTCCACAATGAGGTAGCCAGGTTCATAGTTGAGAACGGGTTCAAGGGATACGAGGTGGAAATATCCACCGGCTCGACCAACCTGAACTGGCAGGGCATCATCAACGGCGACGTTGACGTCGACATCGAGAGCTGGACTGATAACATCGCCACGTACAAGGACGACGTCGCTAGAGGCGACATAATACCCCTAGGGGTTCTCGTGCCGGACAGCGCCCAGGGGTTTTACGTCCCGCGCTACGTCATCGAGGGCGACCCGGAGCGCGGCATCAAGCCGTCGGCCCCTGACCTGAAGAACGTCACCGACCTCACGCGCTACGCCGACGTGTTCGCCGACCCCGAGGAGCCGGGGCGCGGACGGCTCTACGGGGCCATACCGGGCTGGCTTATCGACGGGGTGCTGTTCAAGAAGTACGAGCGCTACGGGCTGGACAAGAACTACAACTACTTCCGAACCGGAAGCGAGGCGGTGCTGTTCGCGTCCCTGTCGTCGGCCTACAACCTCGGCGAGCCTTGGGTGGGGTATTGCTACGAGCCGTCATGGATAACGGGCAAGCTCGACCTCGTGATGCTTGGGGACGCCCCGTACGACCCAGCGCTCTACCTGGAGGGGGGCTGCGAGATACCCAAGCAGGCGCTGCGCATCGTGTGCGGGGCTCACTTCCCCGAGAAGGCGCCTGACCTCGTGGGGTTCTTCAGGAAGTACAGCACCGGCTCCGAGCTGGTGTCCGAGGCCTTGGCCCACATGGAGGAGACCGGGGCCAGCCACCGCGAGACAGCCATATGGTTCTTGACGAAGCACGACGCGCTTCTGGACGCTTGGCTGGCGCCGGAGCAGGCGGCCACGACGCGCGAGGCCCTGGCTAGGCTGGGAGCCTCCGGCAGCGCCAGGCCACCGGGTGATTCCAAATGAGCGCGTGGCTTAATCTGGCGAAATTCCCTGACGCCCTGATAATCCACCCTGGGAGCGCCATCGACGGGGCCATCCGGCAGTTCAGCCGCGACCACAGGGCGGCACTGGCGTCAATCAAGGCCGCGACTGTCTGGATGCTGAACGGCATAGAGGGGGTCTTGAACTGGGTGCCATGGTGGGCGCTGATCCTGCTCGTGATATGGGCAGGGCGCGCCGTAAGCCGCAGGTGGAGCGTGGGGATTCTATACGGGGCGATGCTGTTCGCGATAGGGAGCTTCGGGCTGTGGGGGCTGATGATTCAGACCCTTTCCATCGTCATCCTCTCCGTGGCTCTGGCGCTCCTGTTTGGCTTTCCCCTCGGCGTGATGGTCGCGTCGAGCCGCCGTCTGGAGGTCGCTGCGCGTCCTGTCATGGACTTTATGCAGACCATACCGTCCTTCGTGTACCTTATACCAGCCGCGATGCTGTTCAGCGTCGGCAAGACCCCGGCTGTTATAGCCACGCTGATATACGCGATAGTCCCGATGGTGCGCATGACGAGCCACGGCATACGCCACGTTGACCGCGAGGTCGTGGAGGCTGGGGCGGCGTTCGGCTCCACGCGGATGCAGCTGCTCTTCATGGTTCAGGTTCCTCAGGCCCTGCCGACCATCATGACCGGCGTCAACCAGACAATCATGATGGCGATGGGCATGGTCGTGACCTGCGCACTGATAGGAGCCAACGGGCTTGGGATGGAGATACTGGTGGCGACCAACCGCACCGAGATGGCGCGCGCCCTGATGCCCGGCATAGCGGTGGTCTTCGTTGCGATAATCCTCGACCGACTGACCCAGGGCCTGATCAAGAAGGGTGAGCGGCGATGAACGCGCCAGTATCGCCCGATGTGCTCCTGAGCGTCCGGCACTTGGACAAGTTCTACGGCCTGAACAAGGCCGCCGCCCGCAAGATGCTCAAAAAGGGCGCGGGCAAGGACGAGATCCTGAAGAGGACTGGCGTGACCATAGCGGTGAACGGGGTGTCGTTCGACGTCGAGAGGGGCAAGATATTCGCCCTGATCGGACTGTCCGGCAGCGGCAAGTCGACGGTCGTCAGGTGCGTGAACATGCTTCAGCGCCCGACGGCGGGCGAGATACTTTTCGACGGACGCGACGTGGCGCAGATGCCGCGGGACGAGCTTCGGGAGCTCCGCCGAACCAAGGTCGCTATGGTCTTTCAGGGCTTCGGCCTGATGAGCCACAGGGACGTGCTTGACAACGTGGCCTACGGTCTGGACGTACGGGCCCCGTTCGGCGGCTTCCTGCACAGGCCGTGGCGCGCCGACCGAGTCGACAGGGCAGCCGAGATGATAGAGCTGGTGGGGCTCAAGGGCTGGGAGCGCAAGCCGATAGACTCGCTCTCCGGCGGCATGAAGCAGAGGGTTGGGATAGCGCGCGCTCTGTGCTGCGACCCAGACCTGCTGCTGATGGACGAGCCATTCTCGGCGCTTGACCCCTTGGCCAGGCGCGACATCCAGTTCGAGCTCCTGTCGATACAGAAGGAGCTGGGCAAGACCATAGTCTTCATCACGCACGACATAAACGAGGCGTTCAAGATGGGCGACACTGTGGGCATCATGCGCGACGGCCGCATCGAGCAGCTTGGGACTCCGGCGGACTTGGTGCTTACGCCGGCCAACGACTACGTGAGGGATTTTGTGCAAAGCGTGAACAAGACGAAGTTCCTGAGCGTGAAGCACGTGATGGTGTCCCCGTCGTGCCTGATCCGGGACTCGGCAGACCCTCTGACCGCCATTCGCGAGATGGGGGAGAACGACGTCTCGACCGCCTACGTGATAGGGCGCGGGATGGAGTTCATGGGAGTCGTGACGCTGAACGCCGCCCTGAGGGCAAGGCGCGAGAACATGTCCTCCGTGTCGTCGCTGGTGACGCGCGAGGCGCCCACCGTCGGCCAGGACGTGCTGATAGGCGACATCATAGAAACCGCGACGGACACGCCGTTCCCCCTGGCCGTGCTAAACGGGAAGGGGCATCTGGAGGGAATAGTCAGCAGGGCGGCGATCTTGTCCTGCCTGTCGTAAACGTAAAAGGGGAGCGGGGGCGGGGAGCAAAACTGCTCCCTCACTCCACTCCCATCTTCCTGAGCGAGTCAACGAATGCCCCTCGCTCGAACCCGGCCACCGGCGACGTGCAGTCCTCAAGCAGCCGCACGGACTGATTGGCGTAGCACTGCTCGGCTGAAAGGCGCTTCATATAGGACGCGACCGTCGCGCTGACGCAGTGGCTAAGGGCCTCGCCTGCGAAAGCCACCGAGTCGAAGTCCTTCAGCTTCTGGAACAGCGCCTCGTTGAACTTGGTCTCCGGCCAGGCGTCGTTGACTCCCTCGAACACCGAGAACTGGTCAGTGAACGGGTTCTCGCCCTTGAAGACGTACCTAACCGCGAGGCCGGTCTCGTCGCGCCACTGGTCTAGCGCCTCCATCAGAGGCGCAGCTATCTGGTGCCCCCATGTCGAGACAAGGCAGTGCTCCGGCCATATGGTCAGGCCGTCGATCTTCTTGGCCTCGATGGCCGAGAAAGTGCCCTCCGCCTCGGGGCACGGCACCACGGACCTCCACCTGCCGGCTCGGAAATCGTCCGGCGTGATGCTGGTGAACGGCGCCGGATGCTGCCCGGCCTCGTTCACCCAGAAGCGCGGGTGGAATATCGCGTTAGCGTCGTGGGAGTCCAGCGACACGAACACCGCCGACGGAGCATGGCGCTCGATGTACCCGGCGAGGCGCGCCATGTCTTCCGACGCCCCCGGGACGTAGAGGGCGCCCTTCGGGTCGCAGAAGTCGTTCTGGGGGTCAACTATGAAAAGCGCGTTGATTGACATTCAATCTACCTTCTTGTTATCTTTTGCTGCTCTTTGCGTACACGACGTCCAGCACGCTTCCGTCGCGCCACTCGACCACCGCCGCGACTCTGTCCGTGCGCTCGATCGGGGACATAGGCCCTGACATGGCCTTCGCCTTGTCGATCAGCGCGTCCATGGGCACGACCGGCAGTCCGGCGGCCCGCACCCGCTCCAGAATCTCGCCGCGCCAGATTTTTTTGCTGCCGGGCGGAGGGGCGTTGGGGTTCACTGTCACCCCGTACTCCGTGACTAAAACGTCCACGACGTCGCCCGGAGTGGTCACGCAGTCGACCCGCTCCACCACGCACGGAGCGCGGCCTCGGAGCAGCGGCTGGGCTATTATCGTTATTCCCGCGCCTGCCGCCGTGTCCTGATGCCCGCCTATGCCGTGCAGGAGGGTGCCGTCGGCCTCGGTGTTCACGTTCACGTTGAAGTCCCGGTCTATCTCCGTCGCGCCCAAGACCACGGCGTCTAGGCCGTTCACGGCGGCGCCGGCGTTCCATGGGTTGGCGTACCAGTCGGCGGATATCTCCACGTGTGCGCTGTTTTGCTCGCCACTGCCTCCGCCGAGCGACTTGACCGCCGCCGCGTCGAAGGACTGGACGTCAAGGAGCCTCTCCAATAACCCGTCCCTCAGCATCTCGACGAAGTACCCTGTGATCCCGCCGAGCCCGAAGCCGCCCTTGATCCCCTTGGCCGCCATCGCCTCGCGCAGGAACGCCGTCACAGCCAGGGTTATCCCCCCAGCCCCGGTCTGGAACGACAGGCCGTTAGCGAAGCACGGGGCCAGCTCTATGACCCGCGCCGCGTAGCGCGATATGAGCAGCCTCAGAGGGTTGCGCGTGACCGCCGTCGTGCCCGAAACTATGCCGGCCGGGTCGCCGATGCTCGGCACCTCGACGACGAAGTCCGTGTATATCTGGGGGATGCTGACCGGCGCAGGCATAACTGGCATTAAATTATCCGTGACCGCGACAACTCGGTCGGCGTACATGGCGTCCACCTGAGGATAGCCGAGCGAGCCGCAGGCCGAGGGGCCGAACCGCCCCGACAGGTTGCCGGCTCCGTCGGCGGCGGGGGCCGCTATGAAGGCAACGTCGATGTGAACCTCCCCCGCCGCTATCGCGCGCGGGCGTCCGCCGTGGCTCCGCAGCACGACCGGGGCAAGCTCCCTTGCCTCGGTCGACACCATGCGCCCGACAGCGCCGTTCACCGAACCCATTATCTGCCTCACGACGCCGCGCCTAACGTGCTCAGCGACTGGCTCGTGGACGTCGAACAGGGCCGTCGGAAACAGAGTGAGCCCCTCGATGCCCATCCTGGCGCAGGCGTCCAGAACCGAGTTCACGACTTTGTCTCCGTTCCTCAGGTGGTGGTGAAACGAGACGGTCATCCCGCTTTTCAGCCCCGACGCAGTTATCGCGTCCTCAAGGCTCCGCAGCAGCTTGCACTGCCCGGGGGTTTTCAGCGGCCTGGGCGCCCCGAACGCCGGGACTCCGCCGGCGCCCGGCACCCTGGTGTTCACGCCCCTGTACGGCACGACGGCTCCGTAGCCATCGATGTGATCACTAACGCTCATTTGCCCGCTTCCCCTGCCATGTCGAGGATTCGCCGCGCGCGCCTCACGACCGGCGCGTCCACCATGCGCCCGTCCACGGCCACGGCGCCCTTTCCCAGGCGCTCCGCCTCCTCAGCCGCGCTCACCACCGCCTTGGCCTTAGCCAGCTCCTCCGGCGACGGGGTGTAGACCTCGTGAACGACGGGAATCTGGCTTGGGTGGAGGACGCTCTTGCCGTCGAAGCCGAGCTGCCGCCCGGCCTCAGCGTTTACTCTCAGGCCGTCGAGGTCGTGAACCATCGGGTAGGCCGTGTCGATGACGTCGACCCCCGCAGCCCGCCCGGCGACCAAGACCATCCGGCGTATCCACTCTAGCTCCGTCCCCTCGGGGGAGCGGCTCGTGCGGAGGTCGGCGGCCAGGTCTTCTCCTCCGATCGTAATGCCCGAAACCCTCGGCTCGGACGCGATGTCGTACGCCCGCCTAACGGCGGCGGCGCTCTCCAGCAGGCAGAAGACGTCGAAGTACCCAGGCTCCAGGTCGCGCTCCAGCTCCAGCTGCAGCAGGATTTCGTCGAGCTGTCTGACCATCTCCGGCGTCTCGGCCTTGGGCAGCCTCACGCTGGTCAGCCTCGGGTTGCCAGCCGCGGCGTCCGCCACTGCCTTCAGGTCCTCTAGCCAGAACTCCGTGTCCATCCCGTTGATCCTCACGGAGAACTCGCAGGACGCGTCCTCGTTGGGGAAGGACAGCACCTCCCTCACGAGGGCGCGCGCCTCGTCCTTGCGCGCAAGCGGAACCGAGTCCTCGAGGTCGAATATCAGCGCGTCCGGACGGAACAGGTGGGCGCGCAGGAGCATGTTCGGGCTGTTGCCTGGGACGTACATCATGGTGCGCCGCCGACGAATAGGCAGGTCAGGCCGGACGTTGCCCCACTGCCAAACCTTTTCGCTGGCCGGGGCCAGGAAGCGGGCGAACGCCGACCTCAGCCGCGCGGTGAGCACGACTTCCAGCGCCCCCCCGTCCTCCACTTTTACGTCCGCGGAGGTGCGGACTCCGAACTCGTCCGCGACGCGCTGCACCGTCTCGATGACGGCGCGCTCGAACCTCCCGGCCCCCTCAACTTGAATGATGCCAGCGCCCTCGGAGACCGTCACGATGCAGTCGGAGCGCTCCGGGGTGCCGGCTGAAACTACTTTTATTGCGTACGCCTCCGCATTCTGTACTTAGCGAGAAGATAGAGCAGCGCCAGTCCGGCCAGGCCAAGGACGTCGCTCTTCCAGCCTGGGACTATCATGCCTATGGCGGCGGCGAAGGCTATGACCCTCTCCCACATGGGCATCGTGTCGAGGAAATAACCCTCCAGCGCCATCGACAGTATAAGCACCCCAACTATCGCCGTGAACAGAGCCTGAGCAAAGAGAGGCCATGACTGGACGTTGGGGAGCAGGAGCTCGGGCGAGTAAATGAACACGAACGGGACTATAAATCCAGGCAGCACCAGCTTCACCGCGGCATACGCGGTCTTGTTCGGGTCGGCCCCCGCTATGCCAGCCGCAGTGTAGGCCCCGACGCAGACCGGAGGGGTGACCGACGACAGCACGGCGAAGAAGAACACGAAGAAGTGGACGTCCAGCGCGCCGCAGCCTATCAGCATCAGGGCAGGGGCAGCGACGGCGCTCGCCATGACGTAGCTAGCCGTGGTCGGCATCCCCATGCCGAGGAGCAGCGATATGGCCATCGTCATAACAAGGGTGGGGGCCAGCCGTCCGGCTGTGTAGCTGAGAATGGTGTCGCCTATGCGGAGCGCTATGCCGGTCGCGCCCATCATGCCGATGACCACTCCGACGAGCGTGCAGGCCACGGCCACGGAGAGCGCGGACTTCGATCCGTCCTCAAGTGTGGCTATCAGCTTGCGGATGTTCAGCCTGTCCTCCTTGCGGACGAAGCTGAACAGCAGGGTCGCGAATATGCCGCCGCACGCCGCGAACAGCGGGTTGTAGCCGACGACCAGCATGTAGATTATCACCACGAGGGGCAGAGCCTTGTAGCCGCTGCGCAGCACGACGTCGCTCGTCTTGGGCAGGGATTCCTTAGGCAGCCCCTTGAGGTCGAGCTTGATGGCCTGAAGGCTTAGGCAGCACCATATGCCCCAAAAGTAGAGCAGAGCCGGAACTACCGACGCCGAGACCACCTTGATGTAGGGCACGCCGATGGTGTCCGCGATGATGAACGCAGCCGAGCCGAGTACCGGCGGCATTATCTGCCCTCCGGTGGACGCCGCAGCCTCGACAGCCCCGGCGTAGAACGGCGGGTAGCCGATCCTCTTCATAAGCGGAATAGTGAACGCGCCGGTCGTCGCGACGTTGGCCGACGTGCTGCCGCTGACCGTGCCCATGAAGGCGCTCGATATGACGGCTATCTTAGCGGGGCCGCCCCTGAGGTGCCCCGTCAGGGCCGTGGCGAAGTCGTTGAAGAACGTCGACGTGCCGGTCACGCTCAAAAACGACCCGAACAGGATGAAAAGGTAGATATAAGTCGCCGAGACCCCGCAGACCATGCCGAACAGTCCGTCCGTGGTGAGGTACAGCTCCTCGATGATGCGCGGCACTGAGAGCCCGAAGTGCCTGAACAAAGTCGGCAGCGACCGCCCGTAGTACGCGAAGAGCAAAAAGAGGGCGCAGAAAATCGGCAGAGGGTAGCCCATGACGCGCCGCGCCGCCTCGAAGACCAGGACTATCAGCACGGCGCCGAGGAAGAGCTCGTAGGTCGTGGCCATGCCGCCGCGCTTCGCTATCTCGGTGTACAGGAAGACCACGTAGAAGGACGCGATGGCCGACAGAGTGGCGAAGACCCAGTCGAGAACGCTGGGCCTGTCGAGCGGGGAGGAGCGTCCCGCCGGATAGAGCATGAAAACCAGGAACAGCACAAATCCCACGTGGACGCCGCGCTGCTGCATCGCCGGCAGCACCCCGTGTATAGAAGTCCACAGATGGAAGAGCGCGAGCATAACCGTGACAACCGTGATGAAGACTCCCAAGCGCCCCGTCGGATTTCGGCGCTTGCTCTTCTTCGGGGCGCTGTCGGCCTCTTCGGCTGCGACCATTGCGTTGTCGCTCAAAGGACTCTACCTCCTTATAAAAGAATAATGGCCGAGGGAGCGCTTTTACTCGGCCACTCGGCCATCAGTAAAGGGTTTCCCCTTATGCTGCTACTTCTTGATGATGCCCTTTTCGACGTAGTACCTCTCCGCGCCCGGGTGCAGGGGGACGGACATTCCGGCGATGGCCATGTTCAGGTTGAAGCCGGCGAAGTAGTTGAGGCGCTCGGCCAGGAACTTGTTGTTCTCGTGAAGCATCTTGGTTATCTCGTAGATGACGTTGTCCGGCATGTCCTCGTAGGTGAGGAGCGATCCGACTGCCGCGATGACGGGGATGTCCTTGTCATATCCGTCGTAGGTTCCGGCGGGGATGACCGACGGGGCGTAGTGCGGGAACTTGGCGACGATCTCCTTGATCTTCTCGTCCTCTATGCCGATAAGCCCGACCTTGCCGGAGCTGATCATGGAGGACACCTGGGCGTTGGGGGCGTTGGTCGTCCAGAGGCCGATCTCGCTGTCGCCCATCGTCATGGCCTCCTCGATCTCGCTGCGCCCGATGCGCACGACGGTTATGTCCTTATCGGTGATGCCGTAGATGGAGAGAACCTCCTTGATGTTGACCTCGATGCCCGACCCGATGGGGCCGAAGTCAACGCGCTTGCCCACGGCGTCGGCTATGCTCTTGATGTTGGAGGCCTTGTGAACCAGGATGTGCGCCGGCATGTAGTAGATGGCCGTAACGTAGCGCAGAGTCTTGACCGGCGCCTTGAACTCCTCGCGCCCAAGCCACGCGTTGGTGACCGTGGAGGACTGAACCATGCCGAGCTCGATCTCCTTGGCCCCGAGGTTGAGGCAGTTCTTGACCGAGCCGCCTGTGACGGCTGTGAAGTTGAAGTCCTTCAGCCGCTGCGTGCCAAGCTGAGCTATGGTGTTGCCGATAAGGTAGAACCCTCCGCCGACGGAGCTCGTGCCTATGCGCACAAACACGTCGCTGGCCTCGGCGGGAGCGACCGCCGTCCCCGAAAACCCTATTGCCGCCGCCACGAAAAGCGCGAGCGCAGACGCGAAAAACCTCTTACAAAAAACCTTCACGCCAACCGCCTCCTATAAATATTAGGGCCGCGCGAATGCAGCCCTTACTCGACGAACTCCGGGAGGAACTCCTTTTCAAGCTCGCGGAACTTCGGCACTCCGACGACCTCCTTGAACTCGTCGAAGGACGCCACGAGGTCTGTGCGCCCCGGTGCGAGGCGCCCGCCCTTTATGGCCTCGAGGTAGTTCTTGACGCCGCGCATGGCCGCGAAGGTCGTGCCGACCGGCACGCTGACGCGCGCGACGCCCATGGCTGCCAGCTCGTCTATAGGCACGAGGGGCGTCTTGCCTCCCTCCACCATGTCGAAGAGGTTGATGCTGACGAGGCAGTCGATCTCCCGCGCCGCCCTCGCTATTTCCTCGCGGCTGCGGGGCGCCTCGACGAAGATCATGTCGGCCCCCGCCTTGGCGTAGAGGTTGCCCCTGCGTATGGCCTCGTCTATTCCCGCGACGGCTATGGCGTCGGTGCGGGCGTTGATCACGAAGTCCTTGTCGAGCGAGTCGCGCACCGTGCGGCACGCCGCGATCTTGAGCACCATCTCGTCCGCGGGCACTATGGTCTTGCCCTCGATGTGGCCGCAGCGCTTGGGGAAGACCTGGTCCTCGATGTTCATCCCCGCCGCGCCGAGCCCTATGATCTGCTCGGTGACGCGCATGGCGTTCACGGCGTTGCCGAAGCCCGTGTCGGCGTCGGCCATGACTGGGATGCCCACTGAGTGGACGACGTTGTCCGTGATGTGCATCATTTCGGTGTAAGTTAGGAAGGCCATGTCCGGCAGCCCGAGGAGCGTGGCGGCCAGCCCGAAGCCGCTGACCTGGATGATCTCGAACCCGGCGCGTTCAATAAGCTTCGCCGACAGGACGTCATGACATCCAACGGCGGGTGTTGCCTTTCGCTTCCCGAGGATTTCCCGGAGGGCAGTGCTTTTCTTCAATTGCAACCGACCTTTCAGAGAAAATTTATGGAGCGTATGAAACGTGTAGAATCTAATACCACAACTTCCAAAAGCTGTCAAGCCCCCAGAGGGGGAAATTTTAGCAAAAAAGCTGACGCCGATTGAACCATCTCGTCTTCGGGGAAATGCCTTAGGTTCCCCGTAATCAAAACGGCACCACAATATTTGGCGACCTCGTAGAACTTCCGATCGTCCTCATCGGCGAACGGCACGCTCAGCGGAGGCGGCGACACGAAAAGCCCGACGGCTTCGATCTGCCCTAACACACCGAACACTTCCCGTGCGGTAAAGTTGAACTTAGGACGCATCAGAACTTCCCGGTATTCCGTCATGATACGGTCATCGTAACACGGGACCAGTTCCCCGCTCAACACTAGAGACAAAATCTCAGCTGGCATACTGGGTGCGGCCCAAAAAGCCGAAACTAGAATATTTGTGTCAACCACGACCCGCATTTTATAGCTACCTGCCGCGCTTTTCCCCTCGATAGGCGGCGATTTCGTCCTCTATCTCCTCCGCGGTCATAAACCCGCGCTCGGCTGCCTTCTTTCGCATGGCCGAGAGGAGCGCGATCGGATATGAAGCCGCTGCGTCCAGCTGCGGGGCACGGGGCGCATCGGTCAATGACGCGTTTGCTGCGCTCATCAAAATCCTCCTTACTCCATCAGCGTGTACCGCTCCACCGGGGCGAAGCTGTCCGTGAACGCCTCTGCCGACGGCACGAACGGCGCACGCCACATGTGGGAGAGCAGGCGCTGGACTTCCGGGGTGGCGAAGCGCGTGCTTTCTGGGTCTTCGGCGATGGACGGGTTTTTGAACGCGACCAGCATTATGTTCTGCCTTGCGCCGGCGAACTGCGACTCAGGCCTCGTGGCGGGGAAGATCAGCACCTTCGGGAAGACCTTCAGCATGGCCGCGTATATCCCGCTTAGCACGCCGCTCTTGGGGCCGCGGAGCGACGATATGACGTTCGAGATCATCACTCCGTCGTCCGCCATGACGTCGCTTATGCGCTGCGCGGCCTCGACCGTCGCCATGTGGAACGGAATCGTGTACCACGACCCGAACACGTCCACAAACACGGCGTCATAGCGCACTGACGGGTCGGCCCGGTTCAGGAACGTCCTCGCGTCCTCGTGAAATATGCGGATGTTGGGGCCGTCCCTCAGGTTGAAGTACTTTATGGCCGCGTCCGTAATTCCGGGGTCGAGCTCTACCACGTCCACCGAGACGGTGTCCCGCGTCGCGTTCAAGTGGCGCGGAACGCAGTACCCGCCCCCGCCGAGCATCAGCACCTTCTTTATGTCAGGCTTATAACAAAAGGCCAAGTCGTAGAACTTCGTGTAGTCGCTGACCAGCTCGTCTGGCTTGTCCGTGTAGATGACGGACTGGGCGCCCTCGCCGGCGGCGGCTGTCATGAGGTAGCGCGCGCGGCGTCCGTTGGGCCGCGTCTGCTCGGCTATCCACAGGTGGTTGTAGCTCGTGTCGATGTGCGTGCCGGGCGGCATGGCCGGCATGCCCCGCGCGTCCGTCACGCCAAAGGCCGCGGCGAGCAGGACTAAGAGCGTGACCGCCCCTCCCCCGAACACCCCTGGCGCCCCAGGCTCTCCCTCCGCCTTGCCTCGGTGGTAGAGCATAAAGGCCACCAGCGCCAGCAGCCCCGCTGTCAGCAGGAGTATCACGCCGGACGCAAAGAGCGAGATGAGCACAAAGCCTCCGAGAAACGTGCCGAGTATGCTTCCGGCGGAGGACAGTGCGGAGAAGCGCCCGACCGTCGTGCCGGACGAGCCGATGTCTAACATGGCCAGGCGGGTTATGAACGGCGAGACCATGCCGAGCAGAAGGCTTGGCGGCGCGAAGAGCACCATCGCCCCGATCAGCGACGACACGTATATGCCGCCGACGCTGCCGCGCGAGCCTGTCAGGGCGTCCAGCACGATGTTCGCAGCCAGCGCGCACGCCGTGACGCAGCATGCCGAGGCCATCACTATGTGGGCAAGCACCGCCGTTCGAGGCTTGCGGTCGGCGAGGATGCCGCCGAGCTGCGCCCCGACGCTGAGGCTCGCCATGATGACGCCGATAAGCGACGTCCACACTATCAGCGAAGTTCCGAGGTAAGGCGCCACGACGCGCGACCCGGCCATCTCCAGCACCATGACCGCCGCCCCGCACAGAAACGACGCGGCCTCCAGCACGCCCTTCTTCCTAGGCGCAGGCGCTGCCTGTGTCTGCGCCTGATTCTGAGCCTCAGACGGCTGCTTTTGCTGCTTGTTCTTCATTTATATATTCCCTCACCTGTTGCTGACCAGCGCGTTTTTATCCGTGCTGGCGAGCTCAACCCAGTCCCCTAAAAGCGCCCTCAGCCGCGGAAGGTTCCCCGTCTCCGCGACAAGAAAGACGCGCTCCTCGCCGTTCCACAGGTTTTTTAATCCGTCGCCGCCGATGAACCAGCGCGCGCGCTCGTCCGGCGCTTCTTGTGCCGCGCCGAACTCCAGCTCCCCAAGCGCGTCCGCCAGCACGACCCTGCGCTTCAGGTAAAACCCAAGGCTCTGCATCAGGTCGCCGTATGCCACGACCACGTCCCCCGGGCGCTCCGCCTCAAGAATAACACCGGCGAGCCCCTTGCGCGAGTCCTGCTCCGACTTTAGCACGAAGCCGCGCCCGAAGACCATAGCGTTCACCAAAGCGATGACGCACATGATCTTGAACACTCTCTTGGGGTTTAAGCTCGACGCCGCTCCGACCGCGGCGAGCAGCGTCAGAGTGAGCGCAGCTGGTATCGTGTAGGCGTACAGAGTCCCCGCCGGTATCCTCCTCTCGAAGAGCGGGTACAGCAGGGCGGCAGCGGCCAAGAGCATGAGCACGGCGCCGTTGATCGCCGCGAAGCGCCGGATTTTTTTCACATCCTGCCTCTCCTCCATGAGAGACAAGGCGTGGCCGCAGAGTATAGCCAATGGCGGCATGCACGGCGCTATGTACGGGACGAGCTTCGAGCTCGACAGGGAGAAAAACAGAAACGGCACTGCGAACCACACGCCGAGAAACACGTGGCGGTCGTCCCTCTCCCTTATCAAGTCCGCCAGGGCGCCAGGCAGCAGCCCAGCCCATGGCACGAAGCCGAGGACGAGTATCGGCACGAAGAACCAGACCGGCTGCCACCTCCCGTGCATCGACGTCGCGTAGCGCAGGAAGTGCTCCTGAACGAAGAAAAAGTAGAAGAAGTCCGGGTTAGCCCGGCACACCGCCCAGAACCAAGGCACAGTCAGGACGGCGAACAGGGCGGCGCCGCTCCACGACAGAGTCCGCCACATCAGGCGCGGGCGCCACGTTAGGATGGAGTACCAGAATATTATCCCGCCCGGTATGACGACGCCTATCAGCCCCTTGGAGAGGGTGGCCATGGCCATGCCGGCGTAGAAGACCAGCAGGGGAGCCAGAGCGGGCTTTTTGTCCGCCCCTCCGTCGAAGGCACGGAACCACGCCGCCATCGACAGAGTTATGAAGAACGTCACAGTCATGTCCGTGATGTTCATGCGCGCGACGCCGAACCACAGCAGGCTCGACGACAAAATGGCCGCCGTATACAGCCCGCACCTGCCCCAGAAAAGCGCCGCCACGCCGGCCCCGCCGAGAGCAAACAGAACGGGCCAGAGGCGCGACGCGAACTCGGCTGGCAGCCCCATGCCCAGCGGCAGCGCCGTCAGCCAGTAGTGCAGGACGGGCTTCTCGAAGTACTTCACGTAGTTCAGCCTTGGGGTGATGAAGTCCCCTGACTCCAGCATCTCGCGCGGAATCTCCGAGTAGCGCCCCTCGTCCGGGTCGAGCAGGTCGTAGCTTCCGAGGCCGAGAAAGTACGCCGTCACCGTCAGCAGCAGCAGGGCCGCCGCGAACGCCGCCTTCATACCGCCTCCAGCGTCATGCGCACCGCGTCGCGCAGGCCGACCTTCGGAGCCCAGCCAAGCCGCTTCATCTTCTCTATTGACGGAACCCTGTTCTTCATGTCGTCGTAGCCGTTGCGGTAGTACTCCTCGGCCGGAATCGAGACGAACCTCACGCGCTCCGCCGCCGCCGCGAACTTCGGCATGGTCTTCATGACGTCAACGACGGTCTCGGCGAACTCCCGGATGGACGCGTTGTTGTCGGGGTTGCCGACGTTGAATATCTGCCCGCCCGACCTCTCGCCGGCGTCGCTGAGCAGGGTCATCAGGGCGTCCACCCCGTCGCCTATCCAAGTGAAGCTGCGGCGCTGCTCCCCGCCCGCGACGAGCGTCACCTCGCCCCTCTCCACCGCGTCGCTCGCTATCTGAGTGACCGAGCGCGCCGTCCTATTCCGCGCGTCCTCCCAGCTGTCGAGCCTCGGCCCTATCCAGTTGAACGGCCTGAAGATGGTGTACCTCAATCCCCGCTCCTGACCGTAGGCCGTGATTATCCTGTCCATCATCTGCTTGCCGCAGCTGTATATCCAGCGCATCTTCCCTATCGGCCCGACGACGAGGCGGCTCGTGTCCTCGTCCAGTATCTCGTCGTTGGACAGGCCGTAGACCTCGGAGGTCGAGGGGAATATGACCCTCTTGCCGTGCGCGGCGCACATGCGGACGACCTTCAGATTCTGCTCGAAGTCGAGCTCGAAGGTTCGTATGGGGTTGCTGAGGTAGTACGCGGGCCGCGCGACCCCGGCGAGGGGCAGCACGACGTCGCAGGCGGCGACGTGTTCCTCCAGCCATTCGTCCTCGGTAAAGATGTCGCCCTTCTTGAAGGTCAGGCGCGGCGAACCAAGCCTTCCGAGGTTGACGTCCCTAACGTCGAACGCGACGACCTGCCAGTCGGTGGCCTCCAGAATTTTTTCGACGAGGTGGCTCCCTATGAACCCGTCCGCGCCGAGAATAAGCGTCCTCAAAGGTGTCTGAGACACCAAGCACCGCCTCCTTAAAGGGTAAACCCAAAGGGGGATTATACAATAAGAGGAGAGGCGAGGGGGGACTCGCTGAGTCAGCCTCGGGTATGTTACGCTATTTCAGGAGGTGATTGAACATGACCGCCCCGAAGTTTTTCAACACGGCCGGGCCGGGCATTCCCGGCGACCATTACATGATCGACCCGCTGCGGCGGATAGATTACGAGAGCGTCAGCGTCCTTATAGATCAGAAGCGCTATTTTGTCCTGCACGCGCCGCGCCAGACTGGGAAGACCACATCCCTGCTGGCGATGGTGAAGAGGATCAACTCCGAGGGGCGCTACTACTGCGTCTACGCCAACGTAGAACCGGCGCAGGCGGCGCGCAGCGACGTGCCGGAGGGCATGAAGGCAATCCTGCATAAGTTTTCGAGCGCGGCTAAGAGAACCCTCGGCATCGAGACGCTCCCAGACTCGCCGGCCTCTTTCGTCAACGAGGCCGGCGCTCATGTGGCCTTGAGCAAGGTGCTGGAGGAGACATGCCAAAGACTGGACAGACCACTGGTGCTCTTCGTGGACGAGATCGACTCCCTAGTCGGCGACACCCTAGTGTCCGTCCTGCGCCAGCTCCGCGGAGGCTACGACAGCCGCCCGGAGAGCTTCCCCATCTCCGTGATCCTCTGCGGCGTCCGGGACGTCCGAGACTACCGAATAAACACATCCGGCGGCGACGTCATCACCGGGGGAAGCTGCTTCAACATCAAAGCCGAGTCCCTGCGCCTAGGGGACTTCTCTTATGACGAGATACGCGAGCTATACCTCCAGCACACGGAGGCAACAGGGCAGGTCTTCGAGGAGGACGTTTACCCCAGAGTATGGGAGCTCACGCACGGCCAGCCCTGGCTTGTGAACGCCCT
>JAISUL010000056.1 GCA_031272145.1 Synergistaceae bacterium | reverse complement strand
ACGAGGGTCGACTCGGTCTCCTCAGGCCCGGCGCCCTCGTACGTCGCGCGCACCATCACGATGGGTATGTCCATCTTGGGCAGGAACGCGACACCCATATTGAGGTAGGAGTAGACGCCCAGCAGTATCAATATCAGCGTGATGACGGTCGTAAGGACAGGCCGCCTCACGGAGGAACGGATCAGCCACATTTACTGCTGCGCTACTGAATCCATATTTTTGCTCCGTTGTACATCCTGTCGGCGCCCTTCATGACTATCTTCTCGCCGGGGGAGAGGCCGCTGAGTATGCGCGTCATGCCGCGGTCGTCGGTGCGGCCACGCTCGACCACGCGCTCCACGGCGACGTCGTCGGAGCAGACGTACACCCTCGCCACTCCCTCGGTTTCGTTCACGCTCTCATAGGGGACGACGACCACGAACTCCGTCGACTCCACCATACGCTCGATCATTATCTGCGCCTCGACCAACGCGCCGATGTGCAGCGCCTTGGGCGGGTTCCCCAGGGCGAGCACGACCGTGTAGAGCCCCGTGACGGAGTTGGCCATAGGGTCTACGCGCTTGACCGAGGCCGAATCCCACGACGAGACGGCGTCCGCTCTGTATCTGGCTGGCATGCCGTCCCTGACCGTCCCGATGTAGCGCGGGGAGAGGTCTATCGTGATCTCGAAGCGCTTGGGGTCGCCGATCACGAAGAGCGGCTTGGATGCCCCGGCGAGGAGGCCTATCTCCGCGTCGCGGCGTATGACCACGCCCGCTATGGGCGAGACCACCTTGTGCCTGGTGAGCTCGGTCTCGAGCTGCTGAAGCGAGGCGCCCGCGTCCTTGTACTGCGAGAAGACGCTCTCGACCTCCTGAACGCTGTAGCCGCCGGCCTTCTGGAGCTCCTGCACGCGCTCGTACTTCATGGAGAGCTCGTTGTACTTGGCGCGCGCGGCCTGCACCTTCTCCGCGGCCTTGCGCGAGTCGAGCGTGGCGAGGAGCTGCCCCTTGGCCACGACGTCCCCGACCTCGGCGGACAGGGAGGTCACGTACTCCGCCTGCGAGGCGTAGACCTCGGACAGCCCGGACGTGCGCACAGTGCCGTAGAGCGGCAGCCAGTACTCCCAGGGGCTGGTCGCCACGACGTACTCCGTGACCGGCATGCCCCGCACCTCGCGTATGGCCGATATGGAGACCGCCTCCGAGGGCTTGGGCCTGTTGACGATCCTCCACCCCATGGTTCCAACGACGCCGATAACCAGCGCCAGCGCGATTATGATTGACTTTTTACGCTTCATCCCCAAGACCATCTCCCCAGAAAAAGGATAGTAGAGATTATACACACCTCAGGGGGATAGTCAAGGGGTCTTGGGCCACAATTCCTTTGTCAGCTAGAGTTCGTGTAAGAGGTCTGCGTCCCCGGCTCGAACGAGGCGTTGCTCGGAGACTACCTAGCTGAACGTCCGCACGGGCTGCACGCGTGGCGACGACTTTAAGTCGGCCTGCCTCTCCCCTCTATTGTACACCAAAAAATCCGGGAGGGCTAGGAATATCCTCCATGGTTCCTGCCCTAGTTGATTTCTCGTGCCCGGCGTGATAGAATCCCCCCCAACACGACCCCAAAACGGAGGCTTGAACGGACATGAACATGAAAGGAAAACTTTTCGCAGTACTCGTATGCCTACTGCTCGCGGCTGGGGTGGCTCAGGGAACACAGGGAGACCCCGACCGCACGGTGCTCGGCGACCTCGGCGCCCTCGCTGCGGCGGCGGAGCTCTACCGAGGCGAGCATGGGGGGCGCTCAGTTCCGACCGTCTCCGACCTCTCGGCGTTCCTCTCCTCGCCGGCCACGGACGACTGCCGCACGATGGCCGTCCCAGACGGATGGCTCGTGGGGCGGAGGATACCTGAGTTCTCGCGTCTGCGCGCGTTCCTGCGGGGGGAGGCAGAGGCGCGGGTCTTCGAGGCGGACGGCATGACGCCATGGCTCGGCGGCGAGTTCATCTGGGCTCGGGTGAAGGACGTCCGCGTCGCGAACGACGCCGCGGGGTCGTCTGATTCCTCCTCCGGGGGGGATGTGCTGCTGTTCAGCTGGGACGGGTCGCGCTTCTTCTGGCCGAGCAGCCTCGTCCTCACCCCATCGGCCAGAGCGGCGGCGGTGAAAAAACTCGGCGTGGCGGCCACGAGCGCGGCGGTGCTACCATCGGATTCTGGCTCAGGCCAAGGCCTTGACTTAGGCTCAGGTTCAGGCTCAGGCTCAGGCTCAGGAAAACTGTCCGCGTCGCCCGTCGAGCTGCCGCCCGACATCTCGCTGCGCAACGACGACGAGGACGACGCGTCTCTGGAGCTTGGAGGCATCAGGTGGTCGCCCGTGCCGCATCAGCAATGAAGGCTTGCCCCCCTCGGGGTCAGGGGTTAGTCGAGTCGGCCCCGAGGGAGGCTGCACCCGGACTCTTCGGAGGGCTACTCCCCCTCCTCGGCCATCCTCTCCAGCACGATCGAGTACCCGTTGGTGCCGTAGTCAAGGAACTTCTTGACTCGGCTGATGGTTGCGGTGCTCGCCCCAGTGAGCTGCGCTATCTGGGGGTAGGTCTTCTTCTGGCTGAGCAGTCTCGCGACCTCCAGCCGCTGCGCAAGTGCCCTAATTTCCCCGATGGTGGCCACGTCTTCCAAAAACGCGTACACCTCGTCCGACGTCTCCAGGCACAGGAACGCGTCGCACAGTTTGTCTGTCAGCTCGTCCTTCCAATTTATAGCCGGCATGACACATCACCACCTTTCGAGCTATTATACATAATATGGGCGAAAGAATAACACAGTAAAATGCACCATAATGCATCAGAAATTTTACTGGGTGGGGGTCTGAGACCCCGGGGAGGTATTCAGCAATGGGAAGAGTGATCATCATGCCCGATCCTGACGACCCGGGCTGGAAGGGCAGGGCGGCGCGGTTCATGGCGCAGCGGGCCGTGTGGCTGCTGCTCCTGCTGCTGGTGGCGCTGGTCGTGCTGCGGAACGTCTACACCGTGCCATCGGACTCGCGCGGCATAGTGCTGCGCTTCGGCGCGCTGGCGGGCACCGTAGGCCCCGGCCTCCACGTCAAGCTCCCCTTCGCGGACGAGGTCTTCGTCATCCCCACGGAGCACAAGCGGAGCTTCGAGTTCGGGTTCAGAACGGAGGGCAGGACGGGGCGAGCTATGGAGAACAGGCCGGAGCGTTCCGTCCCCGAGGAGAAGCTCATGCTCACGAGGGACAACAAGCTCATCGAGGTCGAGTGGGTGATGCACTTCCACATCGGCTCGGCCGAGGAGTACATGTTCAACCTGCCGATGCGCGCCGAGGCGAAGGAGAAGATGCTGCGCGACCTCTGCATGGCGACCATGAGGAGGATATTCGCGGGCGTGATGTTCGACGACGGCCTGACCAGCGGCAAGCAGAAGATACAAGAGGAGGCCTTCGCGAGCCTCCAGGCGGCGTTCGACTCGCTGAAGGCCGGCATCTACATCGACGAGGTGCTCCTCCAGGAGACGAACGTCAGCGCGGTCATCCGCTCCGAGTACAGCAGCGTGACAACCGCGCAGGAGCAGGCGAAGAACCTGATCTACCAGGCGGAGGCCCACGCGAACAAGGTCGTCCCGGAGGCCGAGGGGCGGGCGTCAGTCCTCGTGAACGAGGGTGAGGCGTACAAGTTCAAGCGGCGCTCGGAGGCCGAGGGCGAAGCGGCGCGTCTGGGGCTGCTGCGTGAGGCCTACGAGGCCAACAAGGAGCTCACGCTGCTCAACATGTGGGCCGAGGGCATGGGCGACGTGTGGAAGCGCCTCTCGGTCGTGTTCGTGGACAAGGCGGGCGGCGACGGCGTCCTTAAACTGCTGCCGCTGCCGACCGACGTGTTCTACAAGATGGGGGAGGGAAAACAATGAGGGTCAAGATAGCGCTGCTCCTCTTGGCCGCTGCCGCCGTTTTGCTGGTCTTCTCCGGAGCGTTCTACATCGTGCCTGTGAACGAGCACGCGGTCGTCACGCAGTTCGGCAAGATCGTCCGCGTCCACTCGACGCCCGGCATCCACGTGAAGGTGCCGTTCTTGGACGTCGTGCACAGCTACCCCAAGTGGCTTCAGGAGCACGACTCCACGCCGGTCGAGACCGTGCTCGGGGACAAGCGCAACGTGATGTTCGACACGTTTTTGCTCTACCGCATAAGCGACCCCGCGGCGTTCCACACGCGGATACGCTCGCAGGACACGCTTGGCCGGCGCATCGACGACATCATTTTCGGCTCCATCCGCGTCGTGGCGGGGCTTTACACCTACGAGGACATCCTGAGCGGCAAGCGCGAGGAGATAATCGCGCGCACCACCGACAAGGTCAGGGCTCAGGCTCTGGACATGGGCATAGACGTGGTCATCTCCGCCATACGGAACTTCACGCTGCCGGAGCAGAACATCCAGGCCATCTACTCGAACATGAAGTCCGAGCGGGTGCGAATCGCGCAGGGCATCCTCTCGGCCGGCACGGCTGAGGCCAACAGGATCAAGGCCGAGGCCGACCGCCGCGCTCAGGAGATCATCGCCTCCGCCGTGAAGAAGAGCCAGACGCTGCGAGGCGAGGGCGACAAGGAGGCGCAGATCATCATCTCGGAGGCGATGGGCAGCGCCTACCCGCTCTACGAGCAGATGAAGGCCGTCGAGTTCCTCCGGGGCAGCATCCCCGACAGGACGGTGCTGGTCATAGACCCCCACAGCGGATTATTTAAGTACCTCAAGGGCAGTAACTAAGTATATAATCGAGGCTGTCGCGCGCCTTGACGGGTGCGTGGGTTAAATCAACTTATATTGGGAGGTTTTTGAGTATGAGCAAGCGTGTTTTGGCGGTTCTTTTGGTTGTGGCGGTTTTGTGCTTCGGCGGCGTGGTTTCCCAGTCTGAGGCTGCGTTTCCCGAGCAGCCGATAACCATCATCTGCCCCTTCGCGGCTGGCGGCGGCACCGACGCCGTGGCCCGCATCATCGCGACCCTGATGCAGAACGACCTCGGCAAGCCCGTGAACGTTGTCAACCGCACGGGCGGCGGCGGCGTGACGGGGCATCAGGCCATCCTGCAGGCCAAGCCGGACGGCTACACGATCGGCCTCGGCACGGCGGAGCTCGCGATGTTCCACTGGGTCGGCCTCTCGGACATCAAGGCCTCTGACTTCGAGCCCATCGGCGGCGTGAACCTCGACTCCGCGGCGATCACGGTCAAGGCCGGGACGTGGAAGGACTACGCCTCCCTGCTGGCCGACGTGAAGGCCAACAAGGGCAAGTACACCGCGTCCGGCACGGTCATCCGCGGCATCTGGCACCTGGCCATGGCCGCGTGGCTCGTCGGGGCCGGGCTTGAGCCAGACCAGGTGCGCTGGATACCACTCGAGGGCGCTGCCCCGGCTCAGCAGGAGCTCCTCGCGGGCGGCATCGACATGGTGACATGCTCCCTGCCGGAGGTCTCCGCTCTGGTCAACGAAGGCAAGCTCACGATGCTGGCCTACATGAACGACTCGCGCAGCCCGCGCTTCCCCGACGTGCCGACCCTGAAGGAGCTCGGAGTCCCGGTGAGCATCGGGACCTGGCGCGGCATATGCGGCCCGAGGGGCATCCCAGCCGACGTGCTGAGCGTGCTTGAGGCCTCCGTGAAGAAGGCCGTCGACAGCGACGAGTTCAAGCAGTTTATGGACGGCAGGGGCCTCGGGGTGCGCTACCTCTCCGCCAAGGACTGGGGCGCGTTCATGGTCGAGGCCGACAACCAGTTCGGCGACGTCATCAAGGCGGCAGGCCTGTCTCAGTAGGTAAAGACTAGGCCCCCTTTGGAGGTGTGCTAATCTAATGCGCTTTAACGACGCGGTCATCGGCGCAGCCGTGGTCGTCTTCGGCCTGGCTGTGATATTTCACGTTCGGACTTATCCCGACATGGGCGGGAGGATGATGGGGCCGGCGCTCTTCCCGACCGTCTTAGCTCTGCTGATGATCGTGGCCGGCCTCGTTCAGATAAGGGCGGGCATTAAGTCCAAGGAGCCGCCCGTGCGCCGCCTGCCGGAGTTCACTCTCTCTGGCGCCGTGAAGTTCCTGCTCGCAGCGGGGTGCGTGGTCTTCTATATATATGCCTCGGACTACCTCGGGTTCCTCATCACATCGTTCGCGGTGATGTTCGTCCTGATGCTGGCGCTCCGCGCCCGCCCGCTCTTGGCGGTTCTGGTCGCGGCAGGGGCCACGGTCTGCGTGTACCTGGTGTTCAACAAGATGCTGCTGGTGCCGCTGCCGATCGGGCTGTTCTCGTTCTAGGGAGGTTTTATTGATGCTGACGTTCGAGAACATCTCACGCGCGCTGCCCCTGCTGCTAGACCCCTACGTGCTGCTGGTCGTCGCCCTGTCCTCCGTGTACGGGCTTTTCGTTGGGGCTATGCCTGGGCTCACCGCGTCGATGGCCACGGCGCTCCTCGTGCCAGTGACGTTTTTCATGCCGCCCGTTCCGGCCCTCGCCGCGATGGTGTCGATGGAGGCGATGGCGATATTTGCCGGTGACATCCCGGCGACTCTGATCCACATCCCCGGCACGCCGTCGTCCGCCGCCTACATCGAGGACAGCTACGCACTGACGCGGCAGGGCAAGGCGTCCTACGTGCTTGGGGTGCAGCTCATGGTCTCGGTTCTGGGCGGCTTCATCGGGACGGTGATCCTCGTGCTGCTGGCTCCGGCCCTGGCCGAGGTCGCGCTGCGCTTCTCGACCTACGAGTACTTCTGGCTGGCATGCTTCGGCCTGTCCTGCTCCGTTATGGTGTCGTCGGGGAGCACAAGCAAGGCGCTGCTCTCGCTCCTGATAGGCCTGATGCTGAACTGCGTCGGGCTTGACGTGGCGATGGGCTATCCGCGATTCACGTTCGGCTCCTCGCAGCTGTTCGACGGGTTTTCGTTCATCCCAGTGATGATAGGCATGTTCGGCGCGGCGGAGATATTCCGCAACGTGCTCCTCAAGGAGACGAACGTGGCGCCGTTCACGGTTCAGACTGACAACGTGTTCAAGGGCGTGTCCGCGCCCCTGAAAAAGAACTGGCGCACCCTGCTCCGCAGCGGCGTGATAGGCACGGGCGTGGGCGTCCTCCCCGGCGCCGGAGCGGACATAGCCGCGTGGGTGACATACGGGCTTGCGAAGCGCTTCTCGAAGAACCCAGAGAAGTTCGGCAAGGGCGAGGTGGAGGGCCTTGTCGCCGCGAGCTCGGCCAACAACGCCGCGCTGGCCGGGGCCTGGGTGCCGGCCCTCGTGTTCGGCATCCCTGGGGACTCGATCACGGCGATCATAATAGGCGTTCTCTATATGAAGAACCTCCAGCCCGGCCCCAGCATATTCGAGCGCAGCCCGGAGATAATCCTCGCGGTGTACGGGACGTTCATTCTTGCGAACCTGCTGCTGATCCCCTTCGGCTGGACTGCGATAAAGCTGGCGTCGAAGGTGCTCCGCGTGCCGAGGAACCTGCTCTACCCCGTCATACTGATGTTCTGCGTCGTCGGTGCCTTTGCGATAAACAACTCGCTGTTCGACGTCGGCGTGATGCTGGTGTTCGGCGTGGTGGCCTACGTGATGGAGAGCAACGGCATACCGGTGGCGCCGGCCATTCTCGGGCTGGTGCTTGGCAACCTTCTGGAGAAGTCCTTTATGACCTCCATGATGAAGTCCCAGTGGGACATAACGGCCTTCTTCGACCGCCCGATCTCCGTGGCGCTGGGGGCCATCGTGGTGCTGACGTGGATGTCGCCGCTCTTCGTGTCGCTTATACGGAGGAGAAAGAAGGCAGGCATCGATAATGCTTGACATCCTGAGGCTGGGGGATTTTTTCGCGTCTCTGCCGGAGCGCAACGTTCAGGCCCTCACCGCTCTGGCCTCGTTCGCTGGCGCTATTTTCGTGTCGCGCGTGGTGGTGAGGATTCAGCGGCTGGGGGACGAGGTTCCGAGCGGTGACTTCGCTATTCTGTGCCTCAGGATACTGCTCGGCTTTCTGCTGACGGCGGCGGTGGTGTTCGGGTACCGGTCGTTTTTGCCTTAGGATATGAGCGTTTCAAGGGTTGAGAAAACAATTCGCGCGCGTATTGACGCCTTCCCCCCGAAGACGCGCAGGGTGGCGGAGTACCTGCTCGCAAACCAGCCGCGGGTGGCGTTTAGCTCCATCAGCGAGGTCGCGAATAAGCTGGACGTATCCAAGGCGCAGCTGGTGCGAGTCGCGCGGATGCTCGGGTTCAAGGGCTACTCCGACCTCCGCGGGATGCTGCAGCAGGCCCTGCTGGACGAGGTCAGCCCGCTGGATCAGGCTGCCGCCAAAGCAAAAGGCGCAGACCTAAAGGGGAAGCTTCGCGTCCTGGAGCGGGCTAACATCGACGAGACGTGCCGCCACCTCTCAGACGGCGCGGTGAAGGAGTTCTGCCTGAGGGCCGAGGGAGCCGAGGCCATATACTGCATGGGCTGGGGCATCTCGGCCCTCGTCGCCGAGTGGGCATACACGCGCTTCGCCGAGCTCGGACTTAAAGCCGTGCTGGCGCGGCGCGGCTCCATGTCCATGCTCGACCAGACGCGGGCCGTGGGCGCGGGCGACATGCTGGTCGTGTGCGAGCTCCCAAGCTACGTCATCGAGGTCACCGAGGCGGTAGAAAAAATACGCGCGCGCGGCGCCTTCGTCGTGACGATAACCGACGGCCCCGCCGCGCCAGTGTGCGGCTCCTCGAACCTGTCGTTCCACGCCGGCGACGTCTCCCCGACGTTCGGCAGCAGCATCATCGGCCCCATGTTCGCCGTGCACGTCCTGACCTCCGCCCTGGCGCTCCACCTAGGAGAGCAGGGCAAGCTGGCTCTGGCCGCGCAAAAAGAGGTCCTGAACGACGAGCGGGTCTACTACCCAGCCCACGGGCTCAGATATTAAATTAATAAAAAATAAAACAACCGAAAGGGCGGAGTTAAGGATGGCGGTTTTCGACGCCGAGTGGCAGAGGACGCGTCCATGCGGCATGTTTCGCGAGGAACAGGCCGGCACGAGCGTGAGGGTCAACGGCTGGGTGCGGCGCAGGCGCGACCTCGGAGGGATCATCTTCATCGAGGTGTGGGATTACACTGGGCCGGTTCAGGTCGTCTTCGACCCGGAGAGGTGCGACCCGTCCGTTCACGAGAGGGCCGGCGCGCTTCGCAGCGAGTTCTGCGTGGCTGTGAAGGGCAGGCTGGCCAAGCGCCCCGATGGCACGCAGAACGACGCGCTGGCGACCGGTGCCGTCGAGGTCATGGCCGAGGACATGCTGATACTGTCGCCCTCCGCCCCCCTGCCGTTCGAGGTCGGCGACGCGACGGACAAGGTGGACGAGAACCTCCGCCTGACACACCGCTACCTAGACCTGCGCCGCGAAAAAATGCAGCACAACCTCCGCACCAGGAGCCGGTTCTACTCGTTCACGCGGAATTTTCTCGCCGACCGCGGCTTCGTCGAGGTCGAGACCCCCATGCTGACCAAGGCCACGCCGGAGGGGGCAAGGGACTACCTCGTGCCGAGCCGCGTGAACCCGGGCTCGTTCTACGCCCTGCCCCAGTCGCCGCAGCTCTTCAAGCAGATACTCATGGTGAGCGGCGTAGACCGCTATTTCCAGATAGCGAAGTGCTTCCGCGACGAAGACCTCCGCGCCGACCGCCAGCCCGAGTTCACTCAGGTGGACGTCGAGATGAGCTACGCGGTCGAGGACGACGTGATGTCGCTGATAGAGGAGTACATGAAGGGGCTCTTCGCCGCGCTGAAGGGCGTGGAGGTGAAGACGCCGTTCCGCCGCCTGGAGTACTGGGACGCTATAGACCTCTACGGCAGCGACAAGCCCGACCTCAGAATACCAATGACGCTGGTCGATCTGGCACCGGTATTTGACAAGGGGAACAGCCCATTTGAGAAGATATTGGCCGACGGCGGGGTTGTGCGCGGTCTGCCTCTGCCAGGCGGGGCGTCTATGTCGCGCAAGGAGCTGGCCGAGGTCGAGGAGAGGGCAAAGGCGCTCGGAGCGTCCGGATTAGGCGTCTTCCAGGTCAAGGGCGGAGAATTGAAAGGGCCTTTGGTGAAATTCATTGACGAGGCAAAAATACCCCGACTTCGGGAGATCGCCGGCATAGGCGACGGCGACGCCCTGTTCGTCGTAGCCGACGCCTCGCGCCTCAAGGCCTGCTCGATCCTAGGCACCCTCCGGCTGGAGCTCTGCAAAGGAAGCCCCGCTCTGTTCGACTCGGACGCATGGGAGTTCCTCTGGGTGACGCGCTTCCCGATGTTCGAGTGGAGCCCAGAGGACAAACGCTGGACTGCCATGCACCACCCGTTCACGTCGCCGGTGCTGGAGCAGGTCGCCGAGATGGAGAAGAACCCCGGCGGCATTCTTGCCCGCGCCTACGACGTCGTCCTGAACGGGAGCGAGGTCGGCGGCGGGTCGATAAGGATTCACGACCCCAGCGTGCAATCGCGCGTGTTTTCGTGCCTCGGTATAACGCCGGAGGAGGCGCGGGAGAGGTTCGGCTTCTTCCTCGACGCGCTTTCATACGGCACTCCGCCGCACGGAGGAATAGCGCTGGGCGTGGACAGGCTGGTTATGATGCTCTGCGGCGCCCAGTCGATACGCGAGGTCATGGCCTTCCCCAAGACCCAGAGGGCGCAGTGCCTGCTCTCCGGCGCGCCTGACGAGGTAGAGCGCTCCCGCCTAGACGAGCTGAAAATCCGCGTCGTCCCGTAAGCAAAGCCTTACTAATGCCACTTACTCTAGTTCCGACGCCCATCGGCAACATGGAGGACATCACGCTCCGCGCCCTGAGGGTTCTTCGCGAGGCCGATGTGATCGCCTGCGAGGACACGAGGACGTCGGGCGTGCTTTTTCAGCGCTACGGAATAATCGGGCGGGGGCGCAGAGTGGCGCTGGTCTCGCTGCACCAGCACAACGAGGCCGAGCGGACGGAGCGCTTAATCGGCGCCCTGGGGGAGGGCAAGCGGGTCGCGCTGGTGAGCGACGCCGGCACGCCTGGCATAAGCGACCCGGGGTACCTGCTCCTTAAGAGGGCGATTGACTTGGGCTTCGAGGTGGACGTCCTGCCCGGCCCGTCGGCCCTGCTGCCGGCGCTGCTGCTGTCCGGCCTGCCGCCGCAGCCGTTCGTGTTCTACGGCTTCCCGCCAGAGAAGCCTGGCCGCCGCCGGAGTTTTTTCGCCCAGCTGGCGTCCCAGCCCAACACGTCGGTCTTCTACGTGTCGCCGCACAAAGCCGCGCGCCAGTGCGGGGAGCTGGCGCAGCTCTTCCCTGACCGCGGCGCGGCCTTGATTCGCGAGATAAGCAAGCTCCATCAGGAGGCTATCAGGGGAACTCTCTCCGAGGTGGCGGCCAAGCTGCATGGCACAGAGGAGGAGCTCGCCCTTCGAGGGGAGATGGTCTTGGTTCTGGCGGGAGCGGAGGAGCCCTCCGTGGGTGATGACTGGCGCGCCGAGGCCGATGCCTTGCTGGCGGGTGGCATGTCTGCCCGTGACGCCGCCGCCGAGGTGTCGTCCGCTCACGGTGTCTCGAAGAACGAGGTCAAGGAGTACATAATGGGCGCACGGGGGTGTATCAGGTGTTGCAGTGTTGCTAACACCCATGAACCCCCACGGCCACTGGGATTAAGGCTGCAACAGGGGGGATGATCTCTGGTGATCTCTGATGTTGCAGGCGCAGTAGTATCCGGGAGTCGGACTACAACTTTAACTCGTGTAGATGTTGCTGTTCCCTAAGTTAAGTAAAGTAAAATATGGTGATCCCAGAGAGCAACATCCGAGATCATCCGAGATCACCCCCCTTGTTGCAGCCGCCAGCCCAACGGTGGCGCGGGGTTAGGGATTTAAGCAACACTGCAACACCGGATAGAGGGGTAGGGGTAAATCCTAATGGCTGTAACCTCCCCCGTCCAGAATCGTCAGCGCCCTGTATATCTGCTCCGTCAGAAACAAAAAGCACAGGTCGTGCGGGAACGTCATCCTCGACAGGGACAGCAGCGAATCGGCCCTTTGCCTCACCGACTCGCTCACCCCCCATGGGCCTCCGACTGCGAACACCACCCGGCCCTCGGCAGAGGCCACCTCGCGCGACAAGAACGACGCGAAGGCCCTGCTGTCGTACTCCGCTCCGTCCTCGCTCAGCAGGATCAGGCGGTCCCTCGGGCGAAGGCGACGCAAAATCTCGGGGCCGTCGCGCGCAGCTACTCTGGCGTCCGGCACGCGCTCCACCGCCACTGCGCCCCCCATGCGGGAGAGATAGGCGTCAGAAAGCGCGGCGACGTGCACGTCCTTCAGCTTCCCCACCGCCAGAATCAGTATCTTCATCAGGGGCAGCGCGCTATCCGCGGTAGCGGTAGAGCCCTAGGCGCGTCGCGATAATCCGCGCCACGAACGCGAAAAGCCTCATGTCCTTCCTCCAGCGGTTCGGCTCTTGAATCAGGCGGAAGAGCCACTCTAGCCCGAACCTCTGAACCCCCTCCGGCGCCCGCCTCAGGTGGCCAGACAGAACGTCGAACGCCCCTCCGACCCCGACGGCTAGGATGTTCCCAAGCCTGTCGGCGTGCCGGGCGATCCACTTCTCCTGGCGCGGGATGCCCATCGCGACGAAAAGCACCTTGGCGCCTGACCTCATCACCTCGTCGGCCACCGAGGGGTCGTCGAAGCCGAAGTACCCGTCCCGCGCGCCCTTCACAGCCAGGCCGGGGTACCTGGCCGCCATCGCCTCGGCGCATGCCCGTGCCGTGTCGCCGCGCGAGCCCAGAAAGTACACGCCCCAGCCCTCCGACGCGGACAAGCGGCAAAGCTGCTCCGCGAAGTCTATGCCGGTAACGCGCTCCCTTATCGACATGCCGAGAAAGCGCAGCCCCCACAGCAGCCCCACTCCGTCCGAAAGCACCATGGCGGAGCGGCAAAGTATCCCGTGGTACTCAGGGTCTCTCACCGCCTCGTCCATGCCGAGCGCGTTCACGGTCGCGACGATGTTCACGCCCCTGGCCGAGAGAACGAGCCCCCGCGCGCGCGCGCACGCGTAGTTCAGCGACATGCTGTCTATCGGGACGCCCCACAGGCTGGGCTTGACCTCGTTCATCGGGGAGCCGTTTTTCCGCCTCAGGAGGAGCGGCAGCATAACAAGGGCCGCGATGGCAGCCGCGCCCCACCAGGCCAGAGCCGCGTACCGAGGGGGGTACTGGGACACGGCAGTGACAGCCCCTAAGACGGCGCAGAGCCCGGCCAGGACGCGCACCGCGTCAGGGTGGTCGAGCCCCCTTCTCATCAGGCGGCGGTATATAATCTCCGTGCTAGTCGGCTCGTCGGTCAGAGCCATGCTCACGAGGCGAAGCGACGCCTCGGCAAACGGAATGGCAAACATGCCGAGCGAAAGAAACAGCATCGAGCTGAACACTATGCCCTTGCTAACGCCCAGCACCGACGTCCCCGCCACCAGAGCGCCCCACATCGCCGCCACAGGCCTGCCGAGCTGGGTGTGGAAGGCGCAGAGCCTGCTCCAGAAGGCGCATATTAGCGCGCTTCCTGCCACTGACATGAAAAGCGCGTCCTCCGCGCCGCCGCCGAGCACCACCGAGACCAGCATCAGGGAAAACGTCACGGCCAGCACGTGGCCGACCAAGCCCGGAATCCCGTCCATCTCGCCGACGACCGCCGGAAACGCCGCGAACCAAAGCGTGCTGACCGCGATCGAGACCAGCGGGGATAGGTATATGTACTCGCCGTCAACGAAGCTTATGAACTCTATCGACGGCCCGAAAACCGCGCAGAACAGCCCGAACGGCAGCCAGCCAAAGCGGAACGGCACGAGCTCCAAGCCGTACTTCTCGGCCAGGCCGAGCACCGCCGCGATGAAGGCCGCACCGACCACGAAGCGGGCGCCGTCCCCGCCGAACCACAGTGCCAGCAGAACCCACGCCCCGGCCATCAGCAGGTCGCGCAGGTAGTTGTACCGCGGCCTGTCAAAGACGTTTCTCAGCAGCCACTGCACCGCCACGCAGATGGCGCCGGCGGACACGCAGCCAAGGGCAATCCGGGGAAAGTCATTCATCGCAGAAGTTCACGCTCAGCTGCGCGGCGAGCTCACTCGCTCCCCCGCGGAAGACCGGCAGCAGGAGCATCAGCTTGACCGCCAGAGCCTCGCGCGTCATACAGGCAGACAGTATGCCCAAGTCCATCGCGCGGCGCCCCACGTCGTATGCCGACAGGTCAACCCCGTCAAACGCGCACTGAGTCCTCATTATGAACGGAATCCCCGAGCCTATACCCCGCTTCACCGAGTCGATTAAATTATAAGCGGACGGTATGCCCCCCTGCCCAAAGCCCTCCAGAACGACGGCGCTCGGCCTTGCGGCGACCACGGCGTCAATATCCCTCATGCCGGGAAATATTGGGACTATGGCTATGTTGGCGTCGAACTCCGGATTATCACCCCATGGGCGCTTCTCCAGAAGCGTCGGAGCATACGGGGTGAGCCACGCTATCTTATGATCTTCCTTATGCCTCATCTCGCCAAGCAGGGGATAGTTCACCGCTGCGAAGGCGTCGCGGCTGTGGCTGTAGAGCTTGGCGACCCTCGGCCCGTGCATCAGCTTCTCGCAAAAGGCCACGCTTACCCCGCGCCTCTGGTACATCGCGAGCTGAAGGGCAAAGTGGAACGCCGCGTACACGTTGTCCGCCGCGTCGCCGTCCGGATCGTCCGCCGGAAGCATCGAGCCCGTTATCACGACTGGCGCCCCGAAGTCGTGCAGCAGGTACGACAGAGCCGCCGCAGTCCATGCCAAAGTGTCTGTCCCGTGCAGAACCACGACGGCGTTGGACGCGGCGCACTCTCGCACCCTCCGCGCCAGACTTAGCCAGCGGGGCGGGGTCATGTCGGTGCTGTCTAGCGAGAAGGCGTTCACGACCTCGATCTCGTGGTCAAAGTCCGCCATCAGCGGGCAGCGCATCAGGGCGTCCCCGGAAAGGGTGGGCGCAAGCCCGTGCGGGGTCTTCGTCGACGCGATCGTGCCGCCCGTCGTTATCAAAGTGAACTTCATAATGCCCCCCTATCTTCTGCCGAAGTGCTTCTCGAGCTCCTCGTTTGACAGGCTCAATATTGTAGGCCTTCCGTGAGGGCATGAGAAGGGCTGCTCGCACGAGTGCAGCTCCCTCCAAAGAGCATCCGCCTCCGACAGGTCGAGCGCTGTCGTGACCTTCACCGCGTCGCGGCAGGCCATCCTTGCCCATACGCCCCACATGACCTCATGCCCTCCCTCAGCCCCGAGCGCCGAGATGGTGCCGCGGAGCAGCGCCTCAGGCGACACGAACGGAACGGAGGAGCCAGACCTGCAAAACACCCCGCCAGCGCGCGGTATCGCCGTGAGCCTCGTCACCCCGTCCTTCGCGTCAAACGCGAACCCCGCCTCCTCAAGCTGCGCCATCTTCTCCTCGGCCTCAAGCAGCAAGCTGGGCGGCAGCGGCGCAGGCACGAGCAGCGGCTGCGTCCTCATCCCCTCGCCCGACGATGCCCGTATCCGCTCAAACACCACCCTCTCATGAGCCGCATGCGGGTCCACTATCGCAACCCCCTCCGGCGTATCAAACACCAAATACCCGGACCTCAACCTCCCGATAGCGGCAGCCGTTGGCGCCGCGGAGGGGGGCGGGGCTGGCGTGGGAGTGGCGGGCTTGAGGGGGGGCTCCTTATCGTTCCAGGATACTCTGCTGAAGAGTTGGGCGCTGTTCTGCGGGGCGAACCTCATCACGCGTGGGTGAGGGGCGGTTAAAGTCAGGTTCTGGCTGGCGCTGGGCGAGTCAGGGGCTTGCGGGGGCGTTTGGGGCAGGGGCAGGGGCAGGAAAACTCTTCTTGGGCCTACTACTGAGTCTGCGGCCAGCCTGACCGTCTCGAAGACCTCCCCCTGGTGGCGGAAACGTATTTCCGCCTTGGCCGGGTGGATGTTCACGTCTATGAGCGACGGGTCTATCTCGAAGAAAAGCGCCCATGCCCCTGACAGCGCGTCTCCGGCGCCCTTGACCGCGCTGCCGACGGCCGCCTTTATCACCGGGTCCGACACCGACCGCCCGTTCACGAACGCCGAGGTCTCGCTGCGCCCTGCTGCCCTGCCCATGCGGGGCTGAATCCAGCACTCCAGCTTAGTGTGCTCAGCCTCGGCCTCGACGGTCGACACAGGCGGCTCTGCACCCCAAAGCCTCTCTATGACGGAACGGCGGTCTCCGCACCCGTCGGTCGAGAACACCGGCCTCCCGTCGTGCTCAAGGGAGAAAGCGACCTCCGGGCGGCATATGGCGTAGTCCCGGAGCATGGCCGCCGCCCTGCGCAGCTCGCCGAGCGCGCTCTTCATGAACTTGCGACGCGCCGGGAGGTTCTCGAACAGTGAGTCGACCTGGACTCTGGTCCCGACGGGGCAGTTTTGCCGAGCGTGCCCCAGAACCCTCCCCTCGAACGCGCTTATGACCCCGCCCGTGCCGCCAGACGGACGTGAGCGTATCTCCACCTTGGCCACGGCTGTCAGGCTGGCTATGGCCTCACCCCTGTAGCCCAGCGTTCTTATTGCCTCCAGATCGTCCACCCCGCTGATCTTGCTCGTCGCGTGAGGGGCTATGGCGAGCGGCAGGTCGTCGAACTCCATCCCGCGCCCGTCGTCCTCGACAACGATGCGCACACGCCCCCCGTCCCAAAGCGAGACGCGGATGCGCCTTGCCCCGGCGTCCAGCGAGTTCTCGACCATCTCCTTGACCGCCGAGGCAGGCCGCTCCACGACCTCCCCGGCCGCGATCCTAGACCAGACGTCCTCGGGCAGAAGCTTTATTGTTGCGCCGCTCATAGGCGAAGGCGCTCGCCCAGAGCCGCCATAAGGAGCGCTGACGCCTCGTCGGCCAGGGCGTCGTCCGCCGCCTCCACAAGGACGCGGAGCAGAGGCTCGGTTCCCGACGGGCGTATGAAAATCCTGCCCCGGCCCTCGACCATCCTCTCGGCCTCGGCAGCCGCTGCACGTATCTCGTCCAGGTTCAGTGCCCGGCCTGACGTCGGGAGGCTGCTCAGGCGCTGGGGGAAGCGCGCGAAGCGGTCGGCGAGCGTCCCTATGTCCTCGCCCATGTCGCGGCACGCTGTCAGGACGCACATCGCCGTGCAAATCCCGTCGCCCGTGCGGGCCAGGGAGTCGATGATTATGTGCCCGGACTGCTCGCCCCCGAGGCGTGCCCCGCGCCTCATCATCTCGCCCAGGACGTAGCGGTCGCCGACCGGGCAGCGGAACACCTCGATCCCGTCGAGGCGCAGCCTCTCGTCCAGCGCGGAGTTGCTCATCATGGTCACGACCACGCCGCTGCCGAGCGCACCGCGCCGCGCCAGCCACCGGGCCAGTATCCATATCTCCATGTCCCCGTCTATGACCCGCCCAGACGAGTCGGCCATCAGAGCCCTGTCAGCGTCGCCGTCGAAGGCGAAGCCCGCGTCGAAGCCCCCCTCGGCGGCCATACGGCACAGGTGCCCGATGTTCATCACTCCGACTCCCTCGTTGATGTTCATGCCGTCCGGCTCGACCCCCGTGAATGCCCAGTCCGCGCCGAGCCTGGCAGCCATGGACTGCATCACCCCGGAGGCCGCCCCGTTGGCGCAGTCAAACAGGAGGCGCCAATCCCTCCTCCAGTCCGCTATGGACGCCAGGCGGGCTGCGTAACACTCCGCCTCGTCCCCGGCCTTGACCTCGCCGACGCAGGCACCGGTCGGGCGCCACTCGTCGGCCAAATCGTCGCCCAGAAGCTCTTCCACTCTGGCCTCGGCCTCGTCCGAGAGCTTGCGGCCGTCCCCGTCTATGAACTTTATGCCGTTGTACTCGGCAGGGTTGTGCGACGCGCTCACGACGGCGCCCCCGTCCGCGCCGGTGCGCAAGACCGCGAAGCTCACCCCCGGCGTCGGAAGCACCCCGACCTGCGTGACCTCCGCTCCGGCGGACGCCATCCCGGACGCGATGGCGCAATCCAGCATCGTGCCCGACCGCCTCGTGTCCCTGCCGGTGACGATCCTCGGGCGCTGCACCCCGCGCTCGGCCAAGAACAGTACAAACGCGCGCCCAAGCCTCAAGGCCATCTCCGGCGTCATCGAGCCCCGGTTAGCCACGTCCCTCACCCCGTCCGTGCCGAACAAAACCCGGGGAACAGTCGTCCCCAAGGGAACGGCCGTCCCCAGGGGGATATTCACCCCCGACTTGTCAGTCAAACCTGTCACCCCAGACTATTTGTTGGCCTCGGCCGTGACCGTGACGATCTGCGGGGAGACGCCCACGACCTTGAACTCGTCCGCGGAAAGCGCGACGCGGACTGGTATGTCGACCTTTTTGAGAACCAGGCCGGACGTGTCCACGAACACCTTCATGTCCGCAGCCGGGTCAAAGGACGCCATGCGAGAGGACGGCGCCTCGACCGTCACGTCCACCGCCGGCGGGCTGGCCCTCCACCCGCTCGGCACGCTCAGCGGCATCGCCTTGAACTGCCTCTGGGCAGTGATGGGCTCAAGGGCGATCGACAGCTTGACGGACTGGACGTCGCCGAGCGACACCTCCCCATCGGGGCGCCTCAGCGGAACCACCAGCGACTGCGGCTCCGATATGCCAGCGATGTTCACCGTCTCCGTGTCCACAGCCGAGATGGACTTCAACGCCGCCTCAGGCCCCTGAACCATAACCTCGGCCGGGTCGGTCGTCATAGCCCTCACGGCGTAGTCGGCGTTGGGCTTGCCAAGCAGCCTGACGTTCACCGGCACCCTCTTGCGCGGATTGCCGGTCGCCAGCACGGCGCGCAGCTTCACCTGGCGCGGCTCAAACGTCACGTCCTCCTCGAACGGCTCGGACTGAACCGCGCTCACGGGCAGCAGTATCTCCCCTCCCGCGTCGAGCTCGGCGAAGGTCGGCGTGACCTTCAGGCCGTCTATCTTCGCCAGGTCGCGCTCGGCGCCCCTCACGTTCACGTCCTTCGGCACGATCTCCACGGACTCAAGGTAGCGCCCCTCGGGCATGTCGTCCGGCAGGGCGACCTCGACGCGCAGCAGCCGCCCGATCTGCTGGATAAGCTCCACGTCAACGACGGACGGGGTCACTCTGACGACCGTGACGTTCGGCGGAACCACGGTGCGCAGCGGCATCCTGTAGCGCCCGGCCGCGAGTCCCTTTATGTCCACCTCGCACGTGACGGCGTCGGGCTTCATCCGCTCCAGAACCACCGCCGCCCCCTCGACCTCCACCTCGACCTCGTGCACTCCACCCCTCAGGCTCAGCTGGGCGGGGGTGTTCAGGTACGTCAACTTGGTCAGGATCGTGCGCCTGTCGTCCGAGAAGCCGGACGTGCTGTTCACGTAGAACCACAGGGACACGGCCATGGCCAGAGAGATGGACCACAGAACCCATGGCGACGTCAGAAAGTCGTCCAGTTTTTTGTAGCCGCCCACGGCTAGCGCACCCCCTCCGCTTTGACCCCGCGCCTGACCCAGAAGCGCGAGAGCAGCCCCTTCAGCCTGTCCTTGAGGCCTCCGTCCCTCTTGTCGGCGCCCCACGTGAAGTATGACATGAGGAGCCTCTGCACCTGTACGTCGTTCAGGTCTCTCGATATGCGCCCCTTGAAGGCGAGGGAGAGCTTCCCCGACTCCTCCGAGACTATAAGCACCATCGCGTCCGAGACCTCCGATATGCCTAGTCCGGCTCTGTGCCTAGTGCCGAGCCAGCGCCATATGTCCGGGTTGTCCGACACCGGCAGTATGCAGCCGGCGGCGATTATCTCCTCGCGGTTCATTATCACAGCCCCGTCGTGGAGCGGGTTGTTCTTCCAGAAGAGCGAGATTATCAGGTCCTGCGATATTTGGGCGTCGAGCTTGGTGGCGGTGCTCCAGTACTCCTTGAGCCCAGTCTTCCGCTCCAGAACCAGCAGGGCGCCGATCTTTTGGGACTTCATGAAGCTCAGGGCCTTGGTCACCTCTAGCGAGCGCCTCTCGGCCTCCTCTGTTCCAACTCGGTCGGCCCAGAAGCCCCCCTGGCCGAGCTCCTCCAGCATCTTCCGAAGCTCCGGCTGAAAGACTATCGGTATCGCAAAAATAAGCGCCCAGAAGACCTTCTCCATGATCCACGACACGAGGAGAAAGTGCAGCTGGTACGACAGGGCGTAGAAGACGGCCAGGATCATCATGCCCTTCACGAGCTGGACGGCGCGCGTCCCCACGAGCAGGACGAGTATCCTGTATATGACCGCCGCGACTATGAAGATGTCGAGGAACGTTCTCAAGGTCGAGAGGATCTGCATTTTTTCCCTGCTCCCTGCCCCTTGTCCATGTCCCTCAGGCCATGACGACCTCTATGGTGTTGGTTGAGCCCACGGTGCCGACCGGGAAGCCAGCCGTGACGACAGCCGTGTCCCCGTCCTTGAGCAGCCCCGCCGCCTTGCATATGGAGACCGCGTCGCGCGGGGACAGCCCGCTCCGGTCGGACATGACTGGCGTCACCCCCCAGAGCATGGCCATGTCGCGCCACGTCCTCTCCGACGACGTCACCCCAAGTATCGGGCACGACGGCCGGTGCTTGCTGACCATGCGGGCCGTGAAGCCGCTCTGAGTGATGGAGACTATCGCCGCGGCACCCATCTCCTTCGATATGAGCACCGCTGCGTCGCTGACCGCGTCCGGCACCCCGGCTATCTCCATGTTCTCGCGGCATGGCAGGCCCCAGCGCCCGAGCTCCCGCTCCGCCCTGTCGGCTATCCTTCGCATGGTCGCGACAGCCTGAACGGGGTACAGCCCCGAGGCCGACTCGCCGGACAGCATCACTGCGTCGGCCCCGTCGAGGACGGCGTTGGCCACGTCCGTCGCCTCGGCCCTCGTCGGGCGCGGACTGCGTATCATCGAGTCGAGCATCTGAGTCGCCACTATGACGAACTTGCCCCTGGCCCGGCACAAAGCGATGATGTGCTTCTGGACGAGCGGCACGTCCTCCGTGGGGATTTCAACTCCGAGGTCGCCACGCGCGACCATGACCCCGTCGGAGGCGTCGACCACGTCCTCTATGTTGGCCACCGCCTCGCGGGTCTCTATCTTGGCGGCTATCCTCATCTCGGAGCCGAGGGCGTTCAGGAGCCCGCGCGCCCTCTCGACGTCGCCGCCGGTCTTGACGAAGGACATGGCGAGGAACTCCATCCCCCGCTCAGCCCCCCATTTGATGTCCTGCACGTCCCGATCGGACAGAGCCGGCATGGACAGGGCCGCGCCTGGGACGTTGATGCCCTTGGTGTTTTCGAGCCTCCCCCCGGCGATGACGCGGCACATCACGCCGCCGGGCCCGGACTCCTCGGCCTCCATGTATATCTCGCCGTCGTCGATGTAGACGCTCTGCCCCGGCTTGATCTCCTCGGCGAACTTGGGGTACTTGACATGGACCCTCTCCGGCGTGCCGAGGCACTCCTCCGGCGTCAGGAGCACGTGCGAGCCGGCCTTCAGCTCCACGGCGCCGTTCTCCACCTCGCCGGTGCGTATCTCAGGCCCCTTCGTGTCGAGCAGAGCGGCTATGGGGATGCCCCTGTCCCTTTCGAGCGAGCGCACGAGGCCCAAGTTGCGCCCGTGCTGCTCGTAATCCCCGTGGCTGAAGTTAAAGCGCGCGACGTTCATGCCGGCCTCGGCCATCGCCCTCAGCGTCTCGTACTTTTCACTGGCTGGCCCTATGGTGCAAACGATCTTCACAAACACGCGGAACACTCCTTCGTAATGGCTGCGTGGGATAATTATACATTTTGTATAATTCGAGCGGGAAAATTCTTTCGGGGAAAAAAAATTCCCCGATCAGTTGGGGGCGACTCAAATGACGACGGCGCTGCGCGAGGCCGCGAACCTGGGCCAGAGCATGTGGCTCGACACGATAAGCAGGGGCCTTCTCAAGTCGGGCGGGCTTGACGAGTGGATCGGCAAAGGGGTGAGAGGGGTCACGACGAACCCGTCGATCTTCGAGCAGGCCATAGCGAAGAGCTCGGACTACGACTCCGAGATAGAGGGCATGGCAGGAGCAGGGGCAGGGGCGGAGAAGATCTACGAGAGCCTGACCATGGGAGAGGTCGGGGCAGCAGCCGACGCCTTTCGCCGCGTCTACGACGAAAGCGGCACCGACGGCTTCGTGAGCCTGGAGGTCAACCCCCTCCTGGCATCCGACGCCGTCTCGACCCTGTCCGAGGCGAAGCGCCTGTTCGCGGCCCTGTCGCGCCCCAACGTGATGATAAAGATCCCCGCGACCCACGAGGGAGTCCAAGCCATAGAGGACTGCACCGCGGAGGGAATAAACGTCAACGCCACGCTGATCTTCTCGGTCGCCCAGTACGAGTCCGCCGCCTCGGCCTACGTCAGGGGCCTGACCCGCCGCTCCGAGGCCGGCCTCCCGGTGAAGGGCGTCGCATCCGTCGCGTCCGTCTTCGTCAGCCGAATCGACACGGCGGTCGACAAGCTGCTCTCCGCTATGCCGCAGCAGGGAGAGGCAAAGCCTCTGATCGGGCACATCGCGGTGGACAACGCCAAGGCAGCCTACGAGCGCTTCAAGTCGATCTTTTCCCCAGCCCGCGCCGAGTGGAGGGCTCTGGCCGAAAAGGGCGCGGCGGTTCAGAGGCCACTCTGGGCCAGCACCGGCACGAAGAACGCCGCCTACTCCGACGTGCTCTACGTGGAGAGCCTGATAGGCCGTGACACCGTGAACACCGTCCCGCCCGGCACCCTCACCGCGTTCATCGACCACGGACGTGTGAGCCCCGCCCTCGAAAGCGGAGCCGAGGAGTCCCTAGCGCGTCTGGCTAAGCTGGCGGAGCTTGGCGTCGACCTGGACTCGGTGTGCGCCTCTCTCCTAAAGGACGGCACGGCGGCGTTCGTCTCAGCGTTCGAGTCCCTAATGGCCAGCATCGCGGCTAAGGCAAAGGGCTAAGGGAAAGGGAAAGGCGAGGGGCTGATCTGACATGGAGTACAAGGACTATTACCGCGTCCTAGGCGTGAGCAAGTCCGCGTCGCAGGACGACATACGCAAGGCCTACCGCAAGCTTGCGAAGAAGTACCACCCCGACATATCGAAGGAAAAGGGCGCTGAGAGCACCTACAAGGAGATCAACGAGGCCTACGAGGTCTTGAAGGACCCTGACAAGCGGAGCCGCTACGACGAGCTCGGGGCAAACTGGCAGCAGCAGCAGCAACAAGGCGGCTTTGCGGGCGATTTCGCCTCTCAGGGCGGGCACGTGTTCACCGGGGACATGGGCGGCTTCAGCGACTTCTTCAAGGCCTTCTTCGGCGGCGACATAAGCGACGTGTTCACCGCCCGCCAGACCGGCACGCGCTTTTCCCAGAGGAACGCCCAGCCGAGGGGAGTGGACGTAGAGATAGAGCTCCCTCTGGAGGACGTGGTCAAGGCCGGAATTCACACGTTTTCCTTCCAGTCCCCAGGCGAGCCCTCGCCCAGGACGTTCGACGTCAACCTGCCGAAGGGCATAGTCGACGGCTCAAAGATGACGCTGCGCGGCAAAGCCCCAGGCGGCGGCGACATGTTTATGACGGTGCACATAGCGCCTCACCCAGTGTTCAAGGTCGACGGCCACAGCCTGACCCGATCAGTCAAAGTAGCCCCGTGGCAGGCGGCGCTGGGCGGCACGGTGTCGGTCGGCACGGTCGACGGGGTGATAGACATGAAAATTCCAGCCGGCACTCAGAGCGGGCGCAGGCTCAGGCTGAAGGGCAAGGGCCTTCCGAAGCGCGACGGCAGCAGCGGAGACCTCTTCGTGCTGGTGGAGATAGAGATACCGCCCGTGATGACCGAGGAGCAGAGGGCGGCCTGGCATTCGCTGGCCGGGCTCTACGGCGGCTGCTAAAGTCCCAGCATGTTCGAGTTTCGCGTCTCGGCCGTGTGCGCCAAGACTGGCGCGAGGGCCGGAGTCCTCTCCACGCCGCACGGCGACGTAAAGACGCCGGTCTTCATGCCGGTCGGCACTGCCGCCGCCGTCAAGGCGATGACGCCAGACGAGCTTGAGGAGGTCGGTGCCGAGATAATCCTTGGCAACGCCTATCACCTGTACCTTCGCCCTGGTGCCGACGTGGTGGCCGAGGCCGGAGGGCTGCACAGCTTCATGTCGTGGCGTCTCCCGATACTGACTGACAGCGGCGGCTTTCAGGTGTTTTCGCTGGCAGCCCTTGGCAAAGTCTCGGACGATGGCGTGTCATGCCGCTCTCACGTCGACGGAGCGGCGCTTTTCATGTCGCCTGAGTGGGCTATGGAGACCCAGGGGCTTCTTGGGAGCGACATAGCTATGTGCTTCGACCAGTGCTCCCCCTACCCATGTTCGCACGATGAAGCGGAGCGCGGCGTTGAGCGCACGACCCTGTGGGCAGCCCGATCTATGGCAGCGTGGGAAAAACGGCGCGATAAGCAGGCACTGTTTGGAATAGTTCAGGGCTCCGTTTTCCCCGATCTGCGCATGAGGTCTGCGCTGGAGATAGCGGAGAGGGGCTTCGTCGGCCACGGCATAGGCGGCCTTTCCGTAGGCGAGCCCCACGACAAGATGTACGAGATGCTGAGCCTGCTGAACGGCGTCCTGCCTGAGGACAAGCCGCGCTACCTGATGGGAGTCGGCTATCCCCCGAACATAGTCGAGGCCGTGGCGCTTGGCGTCGACATGTTCGACTGCGTGCTCCCGACGCGCGACGGCCGCACCGGCACGCTGTTCACGCCGTCAGGCCGCATAAATATCAAAGGAAAGAGGTACGAGCGCGACTTCACCCCGGTAGACCCAGAATGCGACTGTTATCTGTGCCGTAACTTCACAAGGGCGTACCTGCGCCACCTGTACAAGTCCGGCGAGATACTCTCCGCCCGTCTGTGCACGATGCACAACCTGCGTTTCACGATACGTCTTGCTGAGCAGGCGAGGGAGGCGATAACAGCGGGAGAGTTCCCTGAATTCCGCAGGAGGTTTCACGAAAGGTTCCATGACGAACGATAACGAGAAAAAAGCCGCCGCGTCAGCTTTCCCCCTCTGGGCAAGTCCCGCAGAGCCCGGCTACTCTCCCCCGTCGTCCTTGCCGTCCTTCGAGGTGCTCCGGATGTAGTCGACGTCCTTCGAGGTGAGCATCTTGTTATTCTCAAGGTAGTAGAGCAACGCCTCGTTTTGCCGCTT
>JAISUL010000071.1 GCA_031272145.1 Synergistaceae bacterium | reverse complement strand
CTCGAGATGATAGAGTCCGCCGTTTCGGTGTACCGAGGCTGCGATCGTCTCGCGGCGCCAGACTCCGTGGACGCGCGGGCGCTTGACGACTACTCCTTCGTGGACATCGAGCTTATGCGCGACAGCCTCGAACGGTACGGCATGCTCGCGCGCCCTGGTAAAAATCCTTGCTATAAGAATGGAGGTGATACAAAATGACCGTGGATCTCACCAAAGAGAACTGCGACGCCGAGGTCAAACAGAGCGACATACCCGTCGTGGTGGACTTCTGGGGGCCTCAGTGCGGGCCCTGCATGGCTCTTAAACCCAAGTACCACGAGATCGCCGAGAAGTACGCCGGCAAGGTTAAGTTCTGCCTTGTCGAGGCACCGGCGAACAAGCGCGTGTCCATCAACTTCAAGGTTATGGGCCTCCCGACCATCCTGTTCTGGAAGAACGGGGCCGAGGTCGCCAGGCTTGGCGGCCCCGACGCGACGCCGGAGAACATAACCGCGAAGGTCGAGGAAATGATCGCCTAGTTTTTTTGCGAACCGAAAGGAGGGATCGGCTTGAGACTTGAGCTGCACAGGATTTTTGTTAGGAAACTCGCGTTTGGCGCGAAGACCGGCGTGGCGGACGGCGTTCTCACGATCGACAAGAAAGAACTGCTGTCCCTGGTCGCCGAGGACGAGCGCCTCGGAAAGAACATCGACGCAGACCTGGCCATGCCGGGCGACAGCATCCGCATCGTTCCGGTGAAGGACGTGGTCGAGCCGAGGTGGAAGATCGACGGAGGGAAGGGTCAGGTGTTCCCAGGCCTGCTCTCCGACGTCGAGACGGTAGGCGAGGGCAAGACCCTCGTCCTGACGGGGGCAGCGGTCGTCACCGCTGGCAAGATCGTGCGCTTCCAGGAGGGCATCATCGACATGTCCGGCCCCGGCGCCGAGTACACGCCCTACTCCCAGACGTGCAACGTGGTGCTTCTGCTGGAGCCTTCCGACCCTGGCATGGACAAGCACGAGTACGAGAGCGCCTGCCGCGGCGCCGGACTGAAGGCCGCGGCCTACCTCGCGCGGTGCTGCGCCGACGTCAAGGCCGACAAGGTCGAGGCCTACACATGCGCGAACATCAAGGAGGCCATGTGGGGGCACCCCGGCCTGCCTAAGGTCGGCTATCTCTATATGCTCCAGACTCAGGGGCTGCTTCACGACACCTACTTCTACGGCGTGGACGTGAAGAAGATCCTGCCCACCGTGATGTCGCCGCTGGAGGCCATGGACGGCGCGATAGTGTCGGGCAACTGCGTCTCCGCCTGCGACAAGAACAGCACATACGTCCACCAGAACAACCCCGTCATCGCTGAGATGCTCCGCCGCCACGGCAGGGACTTCAACTTCGTGACCTGCATCGTGACGAACGAGAACGTAACTCTGGCGGACAAGCGCCGCAGCTCCAGCTTCGCGACCAAGCTCGCGGCGATGCTCGGGCTCGACGGCGTGATCATCACCGAGGAGGGCTTCGGCAACCCGGACGCCGACCTCGTCATGAACTGCTGGAAGGCCGAGCGCCTCGGAGTCAAGACCGCACTCCTGACCGACGAGTACGCCGGGCGCGACGGAGCCAGCCAGTCGTTGGCGGACTCCTGCGTCGAGGGCGACGCATGCGTGACGGCGGGCAACGCCAACGAGGTCATAGTGCTGCCGCCGATGAAGAAGGTGCTGGGCGTGCTGGAGGAGGCCAACGTCCTGGCGGGCGGCTGGAAGGACTCCGCTCTGCCCGGCGTGCCGAAGGACTCGGTCGCAGCCGACGGCTCCGTCACGGTCGAGCTTCAGGCCATCACCGGCTCCACTAGCGAGCTTGGATATACAAAGCTCGGGGCCAAAACGATTTAACCACCCACGTGGATTGCTGCGTTATTAAGGAAAGGAAGGTGTGAACTATGGGAAAACTTGCCGGAAAGAAGCTCATTCTTCTCGGTGAGCGCGACGGCGTGCCTGGCCCCGCTATGGAGGCCTGCCTCCAGAACAGCGGCGCCGAGATCGTCTTCGCCGTTTCCGAGTGCTTCGTCTGAACCGCCGCGGGAGCGATGGATCTGCAGAATCAGCAGCGTATAAAGGACGCAGCTGACAAGTTCGGAACCGACTGCGTAGTGGTGCTTGGTTCCTCCGACGCCGAGGGCGCGGAGATTTACGCCGAGACCGTGAGCAACGGAGATCCGACCTTTGCAGGTCCTCTCGCCGGAGTCCCGTTGGGACTCCCCGTGTACCACGTGTTTGACCCGGTCATTCGTGCTGAGTGCGATCCCAAGGCTTGGGAAGAGCAGATCAGCATGATGGAGATGGTGCTTGACACCGAGAAGCTGGCCGCCGCCGTCAAGGGCATACGCGACCAGTACAGCAAGAACGTACCGGCCTAGTGTCTGCTAGGACCTAACTGAAAGGTGGGATAGCATTGGCTTACCGCATTGTGCATTACATCAACCAGTTTTACGCCGGTATAGGCGGCGAGGAGAAGGCCGACGTCGGGCCTGAGGTTCGCGAGGGCGTTGTCGGCCCGGGCGCGGCTCTGAAGGCCGCCTTCGGCGCCGACGCCGAGATCGTGGCCACGGTCGTCTGCGGCGACACATACTTCGCCTCCAACATGGACAAGGCAGGCGCCGAGGTTCTTGAGATGATCAAGAAGTACAAGCCAGACGGCTTCATCGCAGGCCCGGCCTTCAACGCCGGACGCTACGGCACGGCCTGCGGCGGCATGTGCGAGGTCGTGTCCAAGCAGCTGGGCATCCCCGTCGTCAGCGGCATGTACCCCGAAAACCCCGGAGTCGACCTCTACAAGAAGTCCGCGTGGATAATCGAGACGGGCGACAGCGCCGCCAGCATGAGGAAGGCCGCCCCGGTCATGGCGAAGTTCCTGCTCAAGCTCCTCAGGGGCGAGGAAATAGGCTCGCCCGCCGACGAGGGGTACATAGAGCGCGGCCTGCGCAAGAACGTGTTCTACGACAAGCTGGCGTCCGACCGCTGCGTGGACATGTTCGTCGCGAAGCTGAAGGGCGTGCCGTTCGAGACCGAGTACAAGATGCCCGTCTTCGACAGAGTGCCTCCGCAGCCGCCCATAAAGGACATGAAGAACGCCGTCATCGCCCTCGTGACCTCCGGCGGCATATGCCCCAAGGGCAACCCCGACCATATCGAGTCCTCCAGCGCGAGCAAGTACTGCGAGTACGACATCACGGGCGTGAACGACCTTACCTCGGTCACCTTCTGCACGGCGCACGGCGGCTACGACGCGACCTACGCCGACGCCGACGCCGACAGAGTGCTGCCGGTCGACGTGATGCGCGACATGGAGAAGGAGGGCGTCTTCAAGAAGCTCTACAACAAGTTCTACGCTACGGTGGGCAACGGGACGTCCGTGGCCAACGCTCGGCGCTTCGGCGCTGAGATCGCCGCCAAGCTCGCCGACGCCGGAGTGAACGGGGTCATCCTAACCTCGACCTGAGGCACTTGCACTCGTTGCGGTGCAACGATGGTGAAGGAGATAGAGCGCAAGCTCCCGGTGGTGCACGTCTGCACCATAGTTCCCATATCGCTGACGGTCGGGGCCAACAGGATAGTGCCCGCGATCGCCATTCCGCATCCGCTCGGAGACCCAACCAAAACCCCCGAAGAGGAAAAGGCTATACGCCGTCATCTCGTCGAGAAGGCGCTTAAGGCGCTGCAGACCGCTGTCACCGAGCAGACAGTTTTTACAGACTGACCTAGCGCGGGGGTCTTGCCGGCCCCCGCCCTTCGTGAATTTATTGGGGAAGAGGATGGTGACCATGTCATCCGTTGGAATAAAAGGATACTCTTATTGTCTGAACCACGTGCCGGAGCTGGCGCTCCACTATGGGTCGACGCCGTTCGGCGAGCGCGAGGCCAAGGGCGAAAGCGACTTTCTGCACGGGCTTCCCGCCGCCGTTCAGACTTGGGATAAAGCCGCCTCATACGCACCCAACTTGACCTACATAGGCGCGATGGACTACTTCGATTTCGAGGCCGCCGAAACGCCATGGACGGAGAACCACCTGCCCGAGCCGAAGCGCTTCGGCAAATACGGAGAGATAATGCCGGAGCCGGAGTTCATCTGCCTCATGGCGGTCTGCGACGTGTTTGACCTTATCTGGCTCGAAAAGTCCTTCGCCGAGGAAGCGGCGGCAAAACTCCTCAAAGACCCGGTACTAACCGAAGCGATCATAGCCCGCATCAACGGGCTTCATTCTCACGTTCACGAAATTTCCGAGATAGAGGCCGAAATAAGCGGCAAAAAGGCCCGCCCTCTGTACCACAACGGCGCGGTTGCCGGCTGCGTCCGGAGCGGCCACGAGGTGGACGACTGCCTGTTCCCATACGTGTTGCTGGAAAACCTAGCGTGCAAGGCCGGAGGAGTTCTAGCTCTGATGCACCTCATAAAGAACTCCGGCATCGCCCCGGCCGACGTCGACTTCGTGATCGAGTGCTCCGAGGAGGGAGCCGGGGACATGAACCAGCGCGCCGGCGGGAACTTCGCCAAGGCCATCGCTGAGACGGCCGGCTGCGTCAACGCCTCGGGGTGCGACATACGAGGCTTCTGTGCCGGGCCCGTCAACGCGATAGTGGCTGGCGCCGCCCAGGTCGCGGCGGGGGTCCGCAAGAACTGCGCCGTGCTGGCGGGCGGAGCCGTACCTAAGCTCTACATGAACAGCCGTGACCACGTGAAGAAGTCCCTGCCCGCCCTCGAGGACTGCCTCGGAAACTTCGCCGTGCTGCTGGCGCCCGACGACGGCACGAACCCAGTCATACGCCTCGACTCCGTGGGCAAGCACTCGGTCGGGGCCGGAGCTGCGCCTCAGGCCATCATGTCCGCTCTGGTCTACGAGCCTCTGGCCGAGCGCGGCCTCTCGTTCGCCGACGTGGACAAGTTCGCCGCCGAGCTCCAGAACCCCGAAATAACCCTCCCCGCCGGAGCCGGAGACGTCCCAGCCGCAAACATCAAGATGACGGCCGCCCTCGCCGTCATGAAAAAGGCCATCGAGAAGAGCGGCATGGACGACTTCATAAAGAAGCGCGGCGTGATCGGCTTCGCGCCGACTCAGGGGCACATCCCGTCCGGCGTGCCGTTCATAGGCACAGCGTGCGACGCGATACGCGCCGGGAAGATGCACCGCGCGATGATCATAGGCAAGGGCAGCCTCTTCCTAGCCAGACTAACCAACCTTGCCGACGGAGGGTCGTTCATGATCGAGCCACCGGAGCACGGCGGCGCGGCCGGCGCTGTGACCAAGGACGAGATCAGGGCAGTGATTCTGGACATCCTCTCCGAAGCCCAGCCGCAGTAAGGGAGTAACAAGGCCATGTCTGACATAAAAAGGCTTGTTGCTGAGTCCCTTGCCGAGATCGCTAGGTCGGCCAAAAGCGGCGGGCCGAAGGTTCGCGTCGGCCTGATGGCGGCTGGCAGCGAGCACGGAGCGGAGGAGCTGCTAAGGGGCGCGGTATTGTCCCTCGAGACGTCGGAGCGCGTCGCACCCGTCATGATCGGCCCTCGCGTCTCACTCGGCGAGGAGCGGGAGAAATGCCTCGACTGGATCGAGGTTCCTGATGCTGAGATTCCGGCGGAGCTGGAGAAGGCGCTGGCGGAAGGGCGCGTCGACGGGGCAGTGGCGCTGCACTTCCCGTTTCCCCTGGGCGTGACGACCATCGGGCGCGTGGTCACCCCGGCGCGAGGGCGCCCGATGATCATCGCCTCCACCACCGGAACGTCCGCCGTGGGGCGCGGCGAGTCGATGCTTCGCAACGCGGTCTACGGCATAGCAGTAGCAAAAGCGTTGGGGGTTCAGCGCCCTACTGTTGGCGTGCTGAACGTCGACACGGCTCAGCCGGTATTCCGCGCGCTCTCCCGCATGGCCGAGCGGGGCTACTCCGTGGCGTTCGGCTCCTCCGTGCGCAAGGACGGGGGCTCCGTGCTGCGCGGCAACGACATACTGGCCGGAGCCGTGGACGTGTGCGTGACTGACACCCTGACCGGCAACGTGCTGGTCAAGATGTTCTCGTCGTACAGCACCGGCGGGTCGTACGAGGCCCTGGGCTGGGGCTACGGGCCTTCCTGCGGCGAGGGCTGGGGGAAGGTCGTCTCGATAATCTCACGTGCATCGGGCGCCCCCGTCATCGCAGGCGCTCTGGCCCTGAACGCCGCCGCCGTCTTGGGCGGGCTGCCGGCCAAGGTCGCGGAGGAGCTGGCGGCAGCGCGCAAGGCCGGCCTCGACGAGGAGATAGAGACCCTGACGCCCAAGGCCGCAGTAAGCGAGGACGTCAAGGCTCCGGCCTCCGAGCCGACGGACGAGGAGATCCACGGCGTGGACGTCCTCGAGATAGAGAACGCCGTGAAGTGCCTCTGGAAGGCCGGGATTTACGCCGAGTCCGCGATGGGGTGCACAGGCCCAGTGGTCAAGCTGTCAGCCAAGCGAGCCGAGCGCGCCCACGAGGTGCTGAAGGAAAACGGATACTTGTAGGGAGTAAGGGGATAGGGGCGTGCCGCACTCGACTCACGACGAAGACAAACACTGGCTGAAGCCCGTGAACCGGATCGGGATAGCCACAAACTGCGCTGCCATCGGCGCGGGCTTTCTTCCCGCCGTCTACCTTTATATGGCCTACGGGGAGTTCCCGCCGCTGGAGGGCTTTTTCGCGGCGTGGGGGCTCGTTCTGGCGGCGTTCGGCGCGGTCTACGTCGTGGAGCCAATATCCTACTTCCCAGCGCTTGGGACCGCCGGCACCTACATGGGCATTCTCGCCGGCTCGATAGGGCAGATGCGGGTCCCGGCGGCGCTCATAGCCAAGGGCGCGGCTGGCGTCGAGGAGGACTCTCATGAGGCCGAGATAGTCGGCACCGCCGGCATAGCCGGGTCAGTGATTCTCAGCACGGCAGTCACGACCGCAACTGTGGCGGCAGGCGGGATGATCATGGCCTACCTGCCGGATGCCGTCATGAGGACTCTGGAGGCCTACGTGCTGCCAGCCATGTTCGGAGCAGTGCTCGCGCTGTTCACTGGCGCAGGGCGCCTTAGGGTGACGGTCGCGACGGTCATCGCGGCGCTGGTGCTGAGCGTATGCGTCACGGTCTATCAGGCCGTCCCGCTGCCGGAGTGGAGCCTGATGATCGTCACGATCGTCATCGGAGTGGTTGCTGCCCGCGTCTGCGCACCGGGCGGGAGGGAGTAGGGATGGAGCGGCTGCTGGCTGTGGCGAACTCGAGGCCGATGTGGTTGGCGTGCGGCGCGCTGGTCGCCGTCGTCTTGGTTCAGGCGATGGCATTCCTGCGGCTGTGTCGTCGTGAGGCCGACCGAATAGGGTACCCACGAAGCGCCATAACCCGCGCCGCAGCCGACGGGGCCGTGACAGCCGTAGGGCCGGCCTTGGCAGCGAGCGTCGTCATGCTCACGATGATGACGTTCATCGGGGGGCCTGTCACGTGGCAGCGGTTCAACGTCATCGGCGCGGTTCAGACTGAGCCGTTCGTGGCGCAGACGGCGGCGGAGGCGCTCGGGCTCACGCTAGGCGGGCCTGGCTACGGCGTGGCCGCACTCACGATGTGCTGCGCGGTCATGGCTCTGAACACGAGCGGGTGGCTGCTCTTTACGGTGTTTTTCACGGGCTCGATGGACAGGGTGAGGCGCAGGATCGCCGGCGGCGACGTGCAAAAACTCGCTCTTATGACGTCGGGCGCGATGATTGGGCTTTTTACGTATCTTTCTATGGAAGGCCTCACGGCCGGGTTCGAGTACTTGGCGGGAGCGGGCGACTCAGTCGGCATGGGCGCGGCTGTGGCGACCATCTCGGCGTTCGCGGCACAGATGGTTCTCGACCGAGTCGTGTCGGCCAGGGCACCGCGGTTCAGAAGTTACGTCTTCGGCGCAGCGTTAGTCATAGGTACGCTTGCCGCGTACTGCGCCGTTCCGGTGAAGTAATCAAGGGGGATGTCTATCCCCCTATTTTTATTTTATAAGGGAGATGTGTTGGATATGGAAGCGGTCTACAAGTTTAACGACTGGTTGAACGGCATAGTCTGGGGGCCGTGGATGCTCGTCATTTTGGTGGGCACGGGCGTTTACCTGACGGTCATCCTCTGCGCGCCGCAGCTGCGCTACTTCGGGATCGTTTGGAAAGAGGTCTTCGGCAAGAGGGCGCGGACGGCTCACGCGGAGAGCAAGTCGATCTCGTCGTTCGCGGCGATGGCCACCGCTATGGCGGCCACGGTTGGCACGGGCAACATCGCGGGCGTGGCCACGGCGCTGCACCTCGGCGGGCCTGGCGCCATGTTCTGGATGCTCGTGTCGGCGTTCTTCGGCATGTGCACGAAGTTCGGCGAAATCGTGCTGGCCGTGCACTTCCGCGAGAAGGACGAGCACGGCGACTGGCGCGGCGGCACGATGTACATACTGGAGAAGGGCCTGGTGCAGGAGAAGGGCGATAGCTGGAAGCCCGTAGGCAAGGCTCTGGCAGTCCTGTTCGCCATATTCACGTTCTTCGCGTCCTTCGGCATAGGGTCGGCGGTTCAGGCCAACTCCACGGCCGAGGGGCTGAAGCTCGGCTTCAACATCGACCCGCTCTACAGCGGCATCGGCATGGCGATTCTGGTCGGCCTCGTGATCATCGGCGGGCTTAAGAGCCTCTCCACCGTCACGACCTACATAGTTCCGTTCATGGCCGTGTTCTACATCGTCGGCGCGATCGTGGTTCTTGCCCTTCACATCGACCTGCTGGGCCAGGTTATCGTCGACGTCGTTACCTACGCGTTCAAGGACCCGATGGCGCTGCCCGGCGCCCTTGCCGGCTGGTCAGTGCGCGTCGCCATCACCAAGGGCATAGCGCGCGGCGTGTTCTCGAACGAGGCAGGCCTCGGCTCGGCCCCGATGGTTCACGCGACGGCCAACGTCGACCACCCCGTCCGCCAGGGCCTCTACGGGATTTTCGAGGTCTTTATGGACACGTTCATCATCTGCTCGATGACCGCACTCGTCGTCATGGGCACCGACACCCTTACCGGTCAGCCCGGGCTCACCGGCGCGCAGCTCTCCCTGTTCGCGTTTGAGAGCGTCATCGGCTCGTTCGGTAAGTACATCCTGTCCATCGCCCTTGCGCTTTTCGCGTTCACGACGATCCTCGGCTGGTACTGGTACGCTGAGACCGCGATGGTCTACCTGTTCGGCGTGTGGTTCAAGCCCCTCATGAAGGTAGTTTGCATAACGCTGGTGTTCGTCGGCGCGGCCGGCAGCGAGATATTCGGCACCGGCACGAACGAGTTCCTGTCTCACCTCTGGGACATGGGCGACACCCTGAACGGCCTCATGGCGATCCCGAACCTGATAGGCCTGCTGCTGCTCTCCGGAGTCATCCGCCGGCTGGTGAAGGACTTCGACGCAAAACGCCGCAGCGGGGAGCTCAAGATTTAGTCCAGGCTTTTTTCATTCTGTGTCATAATACCCGAGGGCCGCGCCCCTCGGGTATTTTTTCTGCGGGCTCCGACGCACTGTGGTTCACGTAGTGAAGGAGGCACGATCTACCCTACGCTGATTCTATATTTTGTGGTTCACGAAGTGAGGAGAGGTGTTTGGCATGGAAACGGTCTACAAGGTCAACGACTGGCTGAACGAGATAGTATGGGGCCCGTGGATGCTCGTCCTTTTGGGAGGTACGGGCATTTATCTGACGGTACTGCTCGGCGCGCCACAGCTGCGCTACTTCGGGATGGTTTGGAAGGAGGTCTTCGGCAAGAGGGCGCACGCGGCTCACGCGGAGAGCAAGTCGATCTCGTCGTTCGCGGCGATGGCCACCGCTATGGCGGCCACGGTTGGCACGGGCAACATCGCGGGCGTCGCGACGGCGCTGCACCTCGGCGGCCCCGGCGCCATGTTCTGGATGCTCGTGGCGGCGTTCTTCGGCATGGCCACGAAGTTCGGTGAGATAGTGCTGGCCGTCAACTTCCGCGAGAAGGACAAGCACGGCGACTGGCGCGGCGGTACGATGTACATGCTGGAGAAGGGCCTGGTGCAGGAGAAGGGCGAGAGCTGGAGGCCGGTCGGCAAGGGCTTGGCCGTGCTGTTCGCGATATTTGCGTTCTGCTCGTCGTTCGGCGGGGGCTCGTCGGTTCAGGCCAACTCCACCGCCGAGGGGCTCAAGCTCGGCTTCAACATCGACCCGGTCTACAGCGGAATAATCATGGCAGTCCTGGTCGGTCTGGTCATAATCGGCGGGCTTAACAGCCTCTCCATCGTCACGACCTACATAGTCCCGTTCATGGCCGTGTTCTACATCGTAGGCGCGATCGCAGTGCTGGCATTTCACGCGAACCTGCTGCTCGGAGCGGTGGTAGAGGTCGTTACCTACGCCTTCAAGAATCCGATGGCCTTACCCGGCGCCATCGCGGGCTGGTCTGTGCGCGTCGCCGTCACCAAGGGCATGTCGCGCGGCGTGTTCTCGAACGAGGCAGGCCTCGGCTCGGCACCGATGGTTCACGCGACGGCCAACGTCGACCACCCTGTGCGTCAGGGCCTCTACGGGATTTTCGAGGTCTTCGTTGACACGTTCATCATCTGCTCGATGACCGCGCTGGTGGTGCTTGGCACGGACTCCCTCACCGGCCACCCAGAGCTGACCGGCGCGCAGCTCACGCTGTTTGCGTTTGAGAGCGTGCTGGGCTCGGCTGGGAAGTACATCCTGTCCATCGCCCTTGCGCTTTTTGCGTTCACGACGATCCTCGGCTGGTATTGGTACGCCGAGACCGCGGTAGTCTACCTGTTCGGCGTGTGGTTCAAGCCCATCATGAAGCTGCTGTTCATGGCGATGGTGTTCATAGGCTCGGCCGGCAGCGAGATATTCGGCGGGAGCACGAACGAGTTCCTGTCCCACCTTTGGGACATGGGCGACACGCTGAACGGCCTGATGGCCATCCCAAACCTGATAGGCCTGCTGCTGCTGTCGGGGGTGATTCGCCGGTTGGTGAAGGACTTCGACGCGAAGCGGAAGAGCGGGGAGCTCACGGTTTAGGGATGGAAAAGTCCGGGGGTGGGGTGGCCTTCCCCCGGATTGTTTTGCTGTCGCGGACGTCAATCACCGCGGAAGAACTCCTTCACCAACGCGACGGCAGGCCTGATCACGTCCCCCCTCCAGTGAATGCCCAGGTTCAAGTGCGTCCTCAAATACGTCGCGAGGCGCCGCAGCAGCGACATCACGGTGTCCCACGCCCCGTACGTCGCAAGCGGCCTGTCTGTGTAGTGCAAAATGGCGTTGTTGACGTCGACGTCGGACTCGTGCCGCGCGGTCATCAGGCTCCGGCAGAAGCGCTCGTCGATGGGCAGTATGTCGTCTCGGAAAAGAGAATTAAGGAAATCCTCGTCGGCAAGGGATGCGATGCTGGAGTAGCGGCCAAAAAAAAGGAGCGCCTCCCGCGCCAGGTCGTACTCGCGCCGGATGCGATCCAAGTTCATAACGAGCACGGGGCCGCCGAAGTAGTTGTCCGGATCGTAGCCCATAAGCCGGCTGCGAACCCGCTCGCGAAAAATCAGCGGCTTGGGGAAAAAGTCAACCGACTTGACGGCAGCAAGGGAAAACTCTCTCTCTCTCTCTCTCTCTTAAGCGAAACGCCCCACAGCTCCGCGATGTCCAAGTTCACGATGACGTCGCAGTCCAGGTAAATGACCTTGGGGATGTCCATGACCTCTGGAGGCAGAAGGCGGAAAAGCGTGCCGCGGCTGCAAGCGGCGAAATCCGGCTTCTCGGATATGCGGTATATGGCCTCTGAGACGTCGATAAAGCTCACGCTCTGCCCCCAGCGCTCGGCGGTGCGCTCGAAGCGCGCACGGTTCTCAGCGGTGAGGGTCGTGTCGTGGAGGATCGTGACGTTGACCCTGCTCTTCGTGTGAGCATGAGCAAACATCGAGGTCACCGCGACCCCTGGGTAGCAGGAATAATCGCCCGTCCGGTCGTAAAGGCCAAAGACTACCTGAACAGCTTCATTAGCAGACATGGTACCTCCTTCGCAAATAAGGGGCCTGATACCCCAAGATTGTGTTGAGCAGCATACACTATCTGGCTGCCATTCGCAATCCATGAACGTTCACCTCACGGATATTCCAATCCCGCCGCCCCACACCGCCAGCCCGTTCTCCTCGGCGAAGGCCGTCACCTTCGGATCATACGGAACCACCAGCGCCCCTACCCCGAACATAACCGACAGCACCGCAAAGTGCAGCCTCATTCCGGCGGCTCCGGCGGCTCCGCTCCATAGGGCGGCGGCTTCGCTCAGGTCCCGCGGGTGCTCTATGGGCATGGGGGGCAGGTCTCCCACCTTAACTAAGCGCGACATCAGCGCCTCGTCCTCGTCCGACATGGCCACGCCGAGCAGGGGAGCATACGCGCTTATACCGCCGTCCCTCACCGAGTTGGCGAAGCGCATCGGGAGGCCGCCGGGCCAGGGACGTAGGTTGATTAGGAACTTCGCATTACTTGCCGGGATCGGGGCGGAAATTTTGTCATTCAAAATGAAAACCAAGTCGCGGGTTAGCGCCGCACTCACTCCCATCTCGGAGCACAGGCGCTGCGACGGGACGTCCCTCACGGTCACGGAGCGGCAGCTTCGCAGCGCGTTTCGCGCCGCGGCACGCCCGATTAGCGTCGAAAGCGGGCCTACCGACTGCCCCTCGGCGCGGACATTAACCCCTCTAAGGCGCGCCGCCTTCACAAGACTCCAGTAGTAGAGGCACGACCTCGTGCTCGTCGCGTCCTGAAACAGACCGCCGCCGCCAAGCACCAGGGTTTCGCTCAGGCCAAGAATATTCCACACCTCGCGGGGGCTCCAGCGGTTCACGGCGCGGATGCCCAGGCGCGAGCCCGCCGGGTCGTTCGAGAGGACGGCCATCCTGCTGCGGTTTATTCCCTCGCGCGACAGCATCTCTACTGTGGCCTCGGCTAAGAGGTCGTCCCCTAGGTTGCCGAAGCCGTAGTACCCGGCTAGGACGGCGGCGTATGGCCTCATTCCGCGGCGAAGCGGACGCGCCGCCACAGAGGAAGAATAGCAAAGCGGACGGACAGCACTAGGGCGGCTCCGAGCAGCAGGCCCATCCACAGGCCGTTGAACTCGCGCAAAAATATGAACGCCAGCGGCGTGTGATAGTGGCAGAAGCTGTTAACCACCGACGAGAACCCCAGCACGACCCCCACGCGGAGTAGCTCGCGCCAGCGCGCCCAGAGGCCGTGTTTCACGGCGAAGAACAGCAGCAGGGCGCAGGGATACCCGATGAAGACCTCGCGGCTGCGCGGACGTGCCACCATGAGTTTCTCAAGGCCGTGGCGCATGGCCGCCTCGAAGCCTGGGATGAACTCGACGTTGCCGCTGCGGAACAGAATCAGCGCCAGCAGCCCCAGCAGCCCGGCAGCAAGAAAAAGCTCGCCGAAAAGTGGCGGGCGCGACATCAGAGTAGTTAAAGACTCAGGGTGAATCCGGCGCTTCATATCATGGAGGATCACGAGGAGCGGGGGCAGGGCAAGGGTGAGTTTGACGCCGGAAAACGCCGCTAGGCGAAGCGTGTAAAGCGGCTCGGAGAAGAGCGCGGCGATCGCCGTCCCCCCGACGGCGGCGAATGCCACGCCGAGGCAGAGATTTGTGATTCTTCCCCCGTCCATCGCGATAAGGGATGCCTCAGTCACGAGCATCGCGGCAGTTAGGGCGCCCAGAGCTCGCGACATAGCGGGAGAAAACCGCGCCGCGGCGGCTATGCCTACTGCGATGGCCAGAATTTTTACTGCGGTTGGCACCGACTCGACGGACGGGTGGCAATTGGCGAAGCGGCGGGCGAATCGGTATGACGACACGGCGAGGACGAGCGAGCAGGCCAAAGCTGACGCCCCTGCGGCGAGCGGGCCGCGTGAGCCGGCGCTGCTCTTCGGCCAGGCCATCCTAAATCCTCGGTCGGTCAGTCGCTTGGCCAGAGCCTCGACCTCGGCTGCGAACTCGTCCAGAGCCGACGCCGCGCTTCCCGAAGGGGCAGGGCGCATCATCAGCAGGCGGACGCCGCGCTCGACCGCCGCTCTGACCATCCTGTCCAGCATCGCAGCCCGGCTTATGTTTCGGCTCATGAGCTCCTCGTTCGTCACGCTGTGGATGGGGAGTATGTGCGGGAACATCAGGTGCGTGAGAGCTGCTGCGCCCATCTGGCGCGAGAACTCGACCTGGGCGGTGGGCATCGGGGCTCCGTCCCGCTTGAACTCCTTTATGAGCGACGCGAGCGGCCTCATGTCGGGGTATCCTACCGCGACCTCGCCCGACGGCGAGACGAGGGCGACGTCCTTGTACTCGGACAGGATGCGGCGCGCCGACTCGAGCGACGAGGGCAAGAAGCGCGTGCTCGCGGGGGCCACGCGGTAGAATATCGGCAGCCGGTGCGCGGACGCGGTTTCAAGCCCGGCGAAGTCCGGCACGAGCCCGCTCCTCCGCAGCGCGTCGATCGGAACGGGGAACTCCGCCGCCGAGCCGCGTCTCACCGAGTCAGGCTTCAGGAGGGCGGCATCTATGTACGCGTCCGCCGCACCCACCGGCACGAGGCGGCTCGCGTTCACCCCGGCGTTCTCCAGCCTGACCGGGGCTAGGCCGGCTATGACGTCGTCGCCCGTTAGCTCGCTGACCATGATCCCGCGGACTCCCTTCTTGATGAGCAGAGGCAGCGCGTCGGCAGCCCCTAGGCTCGGCAGGTCGCGGACGTCCACCAGCATGGCCACGTCGCGGTCACTTCGCTCCCACGCCAGCCGCCACGCGAGTCCGGCCGCCGACAGGGCGAGAACCGCCGCCACGTACAGAGCCGCGAAAATCAAAGAGCGTCTCATATTCCATTTCCTTCCATTATATAGAGAGTGAAAAACACGCCTTGCATCCCGTCGCATGGTAAATCACTCCGAGCCGCTAATCAAGCCCCTGTCACTTGCTTTCGCGGCCAGCGCTTTCTATACTCATTTGTGGGTGCCCTGGCGTCTAAGACACTGGGTGTTCCAGATCAGGCAGCAAAAGTTGGGAGGAAAATAAATTGAGCAGGGAGATCGTCATCGCAAGCGCCTGCCGCACGGCGATAGGCAAGTTTGGGGGCTCGCTTTCCGAGGTTCCGGCGGCGGAGCTTGGCGCCATCGTGATAGCCGAGGCCGTCAAGCGCGCCGGGATCAGCCCCAAGGACGCGGGGGGCGGGCCGACCGTGGACGAGGTGTTCATGGGGTGCATCCTTCAGGCCGCTCAGGGGCAGAACGTCGCGCGTCAGGCCTCCATCAAGGCCGGGCTTCCCGTCGAGACCCCGGCGCAGACGCTCAACATCGTGTGCGGCTCCGGCCTAAAGTGCGTCAACATCGCCGCCGCCATGATCGCCACGGGCGAGGCCGAGGTGGTCGTCGCGGGCGGCATGGAGAACATGTCCGCGGCGCCCTACGCCCTTGAGCATGCGCGCTTCGGCTACCGCATGAACGACGGCGCGCTGGTCGACACCATGATCAAGGACGCGCTGTGGGACGCCTTCAACAACTACCACATGGGCATCACGGCGGAGAACGTGGCGGAGAAGTACGGCATAACCCGCGCGATGCAGGACGAGTTCGCCGCCTCCTCGCAGCAGAAGTGCGAGGCCGCCCAGAAGTCGGGCCGGTTCGACGCCGAGATCGTCCCTGTGCCGGTCAAGGTCAAGAAGGACGTCGTCCCGTTCGTCAAGGACGAGTTCCCGCGCGCCGGCGTGACGGCCGAGGGCATCTCCAAGCTGCCCGGCGCGTTCAAGAAGGACGGAACAGTCACGGCGGCCAACGCCTCCGGCATAAACGACGGTGCCGCGGCAGTGGTTGTGATGAGCGCCGAGAAGGCGAAGCAGCTTGGCGTGAAGCCCCTGGTGCGCTGGCTCGGCGGGGCGACCGGAGGCGTTGACCCATCCATCATGGGCGTCGGCCCCGCGGCGTCGACCAAGAAGCTCTTGGCGAAGCTCGGCCTCACGATCAACGACTTCGACCTCATCGAGGCGAACGAGGCGTTCGCAGCTCAGGCCGTGGCGGTCGGGAAGCTCCTCGGCTGGGACGCGGCGCGGGTCAACGTCAACGGCGGGGCGATAGCCCTCGGCCACCCGGTCGGGGCGTCGGGCTGCCGCATCTTGGTGACGCTGATCCACGAGATGCTCAAGCGCGGTAGTAAGCGCGGTCTGGCCACCCTCTGCATCGGCGGAGGCATGGGCGCGTCTACGGCCGTAGAGCTTGTTTAACAGGGTTTTTAATACTGGAGGTACGCAAAATGAAGGTAGGAGTAATCGGCGCGGGAACGATGGGCAGCGGCATAGCGCAGGTTTTCGCGCAGACGAAGGGCTACGAGGTCGTTTTATGCGACATCACCCAGGAGCTCGCGGACAAGGGCAAGGGCAGGATCGCGTCCGGCCTGGAGAAGCTTGCGGCCAAGGGCAAGATGACGCCTGAGGCCGTGGCCGAGGTCACAGGCCGCATCAAGACCGCCGTCTCAGGCGGGCCTGAGGTAGCCGACTGCGACCTCATCGTCGAGGCGGCGCTGGAGGAGATGAAGGCGAAGCGGGGCGTCTTCGAGACCCTTCAGAAGATATGCAAGAAGGAGACCATCTTCGCGTCGAACACGTCCTCGCTCTCCTTGACGGCCCTGTCCAAGGGCCTGGGCCGCGAGGTGGCCGGCATGCACTTTTTCAACCCCGCGCCTGTGATGAAGCTCATCGAGATCACCGCCGGCCTGAACACCCCGCCGGAGCAGATCGAGAGGCTGCGCCAGATAGCGGTCGAGATAGGCAAGACGCCCGTGATGGTTCAGGAGTCGCCCGGCTTCATAGTGAACCGCATTTTGGTTCCGCTGATCAACGAGGGCATAGCCCTCTACGCGGAGGGCGTTGCGTCGAAGGAGGACATCGACACGGCCATGAAGCTGGGGTCGAACCACCCGATGGGCCCGCTGGAGCTAGGCGACCTGATCGGCCTCGACGTGTGTCTGGCCATCATGGAGGTTCTGCAGGAGGAGTTCGGCGACCCGAAGTACCGCCCGCACCCCCTGTTGGTGAAGATGGTGCGGGGCAACCTGCTGGGCCGCAAGACCGGGAAGGGCTTCTACGACTACAGCAAGAAGTAAGTAAAATCCAGCCGCGCGGGTGCCGGAGATGTAATATTCCGCCGCCCCGCGCGGCGTTTTGCTGTACGCGGCCGGTAAGGCCGGTAAGGCCGGTAAGACAGGAGGGAGAGGTCATGAGCGAGGGCGTAATCTACTCGGTCGACCGCATATCCGAGATGCTGAGGCCGGTGCTGGCAGGGCACGGCGTCAAGCGGGCAGTCCTGTTCGGTTCGTACGCAAAGGGCGAGGCGAGCCCCAAGAGCGACGTCGACCTGGTTGTGGACAGCGGATTAGAGGGTCTGGCCTTCGTCGGCCTGATACAGGAGATTCACGCCACGCTGGACAAGGACGTGGATTTGCTGGACGTGACGCATATAGACGAGGGATCGGCAATTTACTCGGAGATCGCCAGGCACGGCGTGACGGTGTATGAAGAATTTAGAAGCATCCTCGATGCGATGATCGACCATATCGACAGGATCGAGACCTATGCTCAGGGTTATTCGTCCTGCGACGAGTTCGCCGATAACGTCATGGCCGTCGAAGCGTGCGTATTCAACCTGCTGCAGATCGGCGAGAAGGTCAACCGCCTCGACGCCGAGTTTATAGCCGCGCACCCTGCGGTACCATGGAACAGCATATACGGCCTGCGCAACAGGATCGTACATGATTACGAGGGAGTAAATTTCCTGCTCATATGGCAGATCATACGAGACGATCTGCCCCGACTCAAAGAAGACGTGTCGAAAATCATCGCCGGCGCCTAGGGGCGAAGACTGCCCTGAGCGCTTCCTTTGCGTAAAACCACGCGGTGGTGGTTAGGTCGTTCCACAGGACGTTCTCGCGAAAGCGCCACCATATCTTTTTATAACACTGCGAGGTATGCCGGTGCATCAGCGGAGAACCACTCCATGATTCCGCCATCATGAGCACGGCTTCGTCCAGACTCAGGTACCTGCCAAACGGCGTCTTGAAAAAAGTCCTCCAGTAGAGGGCGTCGACCGCGGACTGCCCTGGGCTCTCCCATGGCTTGAGGAGCGCCATGTGCAGAATCGAGCCAGCGATTTCGTCCTTGGAGAGGCCGATGCCGCGGTTGTTGAACTTCTTATCGATGATCTCGATGTCGCCGCGGAAACGACAGTTGAGAAAGTCCTGGTCAGGCGTGGTGACGCAGCGGCCGTAACGCGCCAGCCAAGCAACCCCATCGTCGAATAGCTCTCTCTCTCTCTCTCTCTCTCTCTCTCTCTCTCTCTCTCTCTCTCTCTCTCTCAATTTTGCGAGGTTCATCAGAAGGACGCCGGAGTTTACGTAGTTTTTCCTGTCGCCTCCCATGAGCCTCAGCATCAGCCCCTTGTGTGACAAGGCGCTGAACGGCCTGCCGTCCGCGTGCTCCAGCGCTCCGGCTAGAGCGTGGCCGTTCAGCGGGATGTTCCAGAGCTCCTTTATGTCCATGTTGACCAGGACGTCGCTGTCCAGATATATGACCTTGTCGGAGTCTATGACGCTCGGAGCCAGCAGCCGGTAGAGCGCCCCGACCGGCCAGTTGCCGCGCACCCTTTGGAGGACGCCGCTGTCCACCCCTTTGGCGTGGCCGGACACGTCGTGAAATTCGACTCCCTGCCCGCTCATGGCCGCCGTCTCGGCCAGCATGCCTCGGTTGCGCGCGGTTAGAGTGCCGTCGTGCAAAACGTGAACGAGGACGCTGCTCCCCGTGTTCTCGAACATAGACGCCATCACGACCCCGGCGTGGCGCGAGTAAGTACCCTTGGGGTCGTGTACGGCCAGCGCCGTATGGACCGTGTCGGACATGACACATCCCCCCTCTGCCGCTATCCTAACTCGACCTGTCCGCTCCGTCAACCTCCACCACGCCCGACGAAATTTTCTTCCAACATACGTAATTTTACCTATTGACCTTCCCCGATCCCCAGTGTATTATCTTTCGCGGATGTTAGCACTACCCGACGCCGACTGCTAATATCCGGCTGGGTTGGTTTTAACCCGTCGGCCCGCGGCGTCGTTACCGTTTTGGCCGGCGTAAAATTTTTTTGGTTCAGGAGGTCGTACACATGAATCTCAAACCGCTTGGAGATAGGATCGTCGTCAAGGTGCTCACCCGCGAGGAGAAGACCAAGGGCGGCATAGTTCTTCCGGACACCGCGAAGGAGAAGCCCACGGAGGGCGAAGTCATCGCCGTAGGGTCGGGCAAGGTGCTCGACAACGGGCAGAAGCTCCCTGTGGAGGTCAAGGTCGGCGACCGCATCATCTTCAGCAAGTACGCGGGCACCGAGGTCAAGCTCGACGGCGACGAGCTCGTCATTTTCAGCGAGCGCGACGTCTTGGCGATCGTCGAGAAGTAACCCTTCTCGCGCACATCAGTTAGGAGGTTTTACGTTATGGCTAAAATTCTTGCTTTCGGCGAGGAAGCCCGCCGCGCGATGCTTCGCGGCATAGACAAGGTTGCCGACACCGTCGGCGTCACCCTCGGCCCCAAGGGGCGCAACGTCGTCCTCGAGAAGAAGTTCGGCTCCCCGACCATCACCAACGACGGCGTCACCATCGCCAAGGAGATCGAGCTCGACGACCCGTTTGAGAACGCCGGAGCCCAGCTCCTGAAGGAGGTCGCGTCCAAGACCAACGACATCGCCGGCGACGGCACGACCACCGCCACCATCTTCTCCCGCGCCATCATACGCGAGGGCATGAAGAACGTCGCAGCCGGCGCCAACGGCATGCAGATGCGCCAGGGCATCGAGAAGGCCGTTGACTTCGTCGTCGAGGAGCTCAAAAAGAAGGCCATCCCCGTCAAGGAGAAGGAGAAGATCGCGCAGGTCGCCTCCATCTCCGCCAACGACTCGGCCGTCGGCAAGCTCATCTCCGAGGCCATGTCCAAGGTCGGCGAAGATGGCGTCATCACGGTAGAGGACAGCCAGACCGTCGGGACGACCCTTGAAATGGTCGAGGGCCTTCAGTTCGACAAGGGGTACATCAGCCCCTACATGATCACCGACGGCGAGCGCATGGAGGCCAGCCTCGACGACGCCTACATCCTCATACACGACGGCAAGATCAGCAACATCAAAGATCTGCTCCCCGTGCTTGAGAAGGTCGTCCAGACCGGCAAGCCGCTCGTCATCATCGCCGAGGACGTCGAGGGCGAGGCGCTCGCCACGCTGGTCGTCAACAAGCTGCGCGGCGTGATGCAGGTCGCGGCTGTCAAGGCACCCGGCTTCGGCGACCGCCGCAAGGCCATGCTTCAGGACATCGCCATCGTAACCGGCGGCTCCGTGATCAGCGAGGAGATCGGCAAGAAGTTCGACAGCACCGAGATCTCCGACCTTGGCAAGGCCAAGAAGATCCGCATCACCAAGGAGGACACGACCATCACCCAGGGCGCCGGCGAGCCCGCGAAGATTCGCGAGCGCGCTGCACAGATAAAGAGGGAGATCGAGGACTCCACCTCCGAGTACGACAAGGAGAAGCTGCAGGAGCGCCTCGCCAAGCTTGTCGGCGGCGTGGCGGTCATTCAGGTTGGCTCCGCGACCGAGACCGAGCAGAAGGAGCTCAAGCACCGCATCGAGGACGCACTCAACGCCACTCGCGCCGCCGTCGAGGAGGGCATAGTTGCCGGAGGCGGAGTAGCAGCGCTCAACAGCGCCACTGCGCTTGAGGATTTCGTCGCCAAGCTGTCCGGCGACGTCAAGACCGGCGCTCAGATAGTCCTGACGGCGCTGAAGTCCCCGCTCTACCTGATTGCCGAGAACGCCGGCATGCAGGGCGACGTCGTCGTCGAGAAGGTCAAGGGTCTGAAGCCCGGCCACGGCCTGAACGCCGCGACCGGCGAGTACATCGACATGGTGGCAGCCGGCATCATCGACCCCGTCAAGGTCACCCGCTCGGCGCTGCAGAACGCCGGTTCGATCGCCGCGATGGTTCTGACGACCGAGGGCATCGTGGCCGACAAGCCGGAGAAGAAGGAAGCTATGCCGAACCCGGGCATGGGCGGCGGCATGGAGGGAATGTACTAGAGTATTTTCTTTTCCCTGCGCTCTGCACTCTGAACGTTAGAGGCCGGGGGTTTTCCCTACCCCCCCGGCCTTTTTTGCTGCCCGACGCTCGCCCGTCTCCCTGCGCACCGCATTTCATGCTACAATTCCCCACACGCTAAAGGAACTGACGCGAGCCCACTCTCCCAAGCGGGAACAGATGATGGCGCTCATTTCACAATGGAGGTGATTTACGAATGATCAACATCCCCGACGAGTTCGAGCTTTGGCTTGACGGTGCCCGCGCCGAGATACAGGAGGAGAAGCGGCGCCTCGGCAAGGAGGAGTACGACCGGCAGATGGAGGAGCGCATCCAAAAAGCTGCCGAGGAGTTCGGCTTCATACGCGTTCCGAGCGCACCCACGCGCCCGTGGAAGGGGAGATGGGGGCAGCCCTGAGTTGTCGGCGAGTTGTTGCCGGCGAGTTGGCAATCTCCATTCTGCCCAAGGCCGGGGGCCTAGGTTCCTCGGCCTTTTTTGCTGCGGATGTGAAGCTCGGCAGTGAAAAACCCCCAGCCGCGGGAGCCTGGGGCGTCAGCGCAATGCTAAAAGGTGCGGGAAGCCTCGGTAGGGCTGGAGCTTCGTGGGGTGTACACAAGGTATATTATAAGACACCCAAAAACCATATGCCCATTTTGGGGCACCGTCGGAAGTATACGCTATTTTTCCGTTTTTTGCACGGCCAGCTGGAATTTTTCGTTTCCGACGTAAATTTTGAATGGCTCCCTATTTTTGGCCAGAGCAACCCCTCCCCTACTCTGCCGGAGGGTATGCCTCAAAAACGTCGACTTCCGCTAGACCCGCACGGTGTGTGGCGCCACGGCCGATCGCCCGCGAGCGTGTCGCATAATATACCTTGTGTGGCAACGCAGTTGCGCAGCCATGCGTTCCAAACGCGCTGGCCACGCGGCTATTGGAGGTTTAGTCATGGAACTGGGAGTTTTCGTCATCGCCGAGATCGGCTGCAACCACATGGGCAACCCGGACATAGCTCTGTCGATGATCGACGTGCTGTCGTCGCTGTGTAAGGTGGACGCCGTTAAGTTTCAAAAACGGACGGTCAGAGAGCTGCTGTCGGAGGAGGAGTATAACGCCCCCCATCCGGAGCCGCGCAACAGCTACGGCACGACCTACGGGGAGCATCGGGAACGCCTGGAGTTCGACGTCACCCGGCATAGGGCGCTTATGGAGTACTGCCGCGCCAAGGGGCTGAAATATTCCTGCTCCGTTTGGGACCCCACGGCTGCGCGCGAAATCGTCTCCCTGTCGCCGGACTTCATCAAAATTCCCTCGGCCTGCAACACCGACTTCAGGGTTCACGACTACCTCTGCCGCGAATTCAGCGGCGAGATACACGTCTCCCTCGGCATGACGAGCCGCGCGGAGGAGGAGATCGTGAGCCGCTTCGTCCGATTCGGCAGGAATAAGGACGTCGTACTGTACTCCTGCACGTCGGGCTACCCGGTGCCGTTCGAGGACGTATGCCTGATGGAGATTGAGCGCCTCAGGGAGCGGTACGCCTCCGTCGTCAAGGCCATCGGCTTCTCCGGACACCACCTCGGCATAGCGGCCGACGTCGCGGCCATGACGCTTGGAGCCACGTACATCGAAAGGCACTTCACGCTCGACCGGACGTGGAAGGGCACCGACCACGCGGCCAGCCTTGAGCCGGACGGCATGAGAAGGCTGGTGCGCGACCTGCACAACGTCGGAAAAGCCCTGCGCTTCAAAGAGGAGGAAATTCTGGCCATCGAGCTGGCGCAGAGCAAAAAACTCAAGAGGCCGCTTAGGGAGGCGCGCATATGAGGGTCTCTGCCCTGATTCCGCTGCGCGGGGGCAGCAAGTCAATACCGTTGAAGAACATTCGGCCAATCGCTGGCATGCCGCTGTGCTTTTGGGCGCTGCGGGCTGCCGTGGAGTCGTCGCTGTTCGACGGGATTTACGTCTCAACCGACTGCGCGGCCATCGCCGAGACTGTTACGGGCTTTGCGCTTAGCGGCGTCGAGGTTGTGGACAGGCCGCCGGAGCTGGCCTCCGACACGTCGCCGACCGAGGACGTCATGCTGCACCTCATGTCCCACAGGCCTTTCGACACGCTCTTTACGCTGCAGGCCACGTCTCCTCTGACCACGCCGGACGACCTGCGCGGGGCGTATGAGATGTTTGTTTCGGGCAAATACGACAGCATGCTCACGGCCGTGAACGTGAAGCGGTTCTTTTGGAATCGCAGCGGGCAGCCAATAAATTACGACTGCTTCGCGAGGCCGCGGCGCCAGGACTTCGCGGGCTCTCTTATGGAGAACGGCGCCTTTTACATCACGGCGCGCCACGTCCTAGAGCGGTGCAAAAACCGCCTCGGAGGGAAGATCGGCATATACGAGATGCCCTGCGACACGGCGGTTGAAATCGACGAGGAACGCGACTGGGAGATCGTTGAACGGCTTCTCCTTGCGCGGCAGCAGAAAGGGGTAAAAAAACTTTGAGCGAGACAGTGAAAAATCTCGTTAAGGCGTGCCTGCCGTCGGGCGCCGTCTATTTTCTGCGGCGCCAGAAAAACATCTTGCTTTACTCCTCCTTCTTGAGGAAGAACAGGGCGGTGGACGGGGTTTTCAATGGGGAGGACTGCTTCATACTAGCCACAGGGCCTTCAATTAACCGGTTGGATCTCAAGCTCCTGCGCGGCAGGAGGTGCATCTCCGTGAGCAACTTCTTTGTGCACCCTGACTTCGCGCTCCTGAAGCCGGTTTTCCACTGCATAGCGCCGTGGCACCCGCCGATAACGGAGGCCGCGTGGCAAAGCTGGATGCTGGACCTGCGAGCCCACGTGACCGACGAAACCACACTGGTCTTCGGCGTCAGAGATTTCGCAAGGAACGAGGGAATATTCGCGGACTTCAGGAGGCTGTACATGGTCTTCGGAGCGTCGGCGCGGTACATAACGCGGCGCGGGATTTCCCTAGGCCACCCCCTGCTGTTACCCTGGTCTGTGCCGGTCATGGCGCTTCAAATTGCCATCGCTGCCGGATTCTCAAGGATATTCCTGCTAGGCGTCCAGCATGACCTCATACTCCACCCCGGCGTGAGCTCCCACTTCTACGCCGAGAAGGAGGACGCGAAGGTCAGAGGGGGATACTCGGAGTGGGACGGTGGCGGCGACATGGGTACAGAGTTCAGTGCCCTGGCCGCTTTGTGGGAGCAGTACAGAGCGATACGCAGCGTGGCGGAGCGAAGGAACGTGCGCATCGTCAACCTCACCGAGGGAAGCCTCTTGGACGTGTTCGAGCGCGGCAGCCTAGGGGATTTCGTCTCCTAGGGGGGCTTCCGAAACTCGCCAACAACTGAATCGCGCGTGGGAAAGGGGTCTAAGACCCCTCCTCAAAAAAGTAGCTCACGTCCTTCTTCAGGGCGTTGAGCATTCTGCCGTTACCGAGCTCCGCGATGCCCTCATCGTACGCTGTTTCCTCTCCTTTCTTCTTAGGCGTCGTGCGGATAGCCAGGGCGACGATGCCCTTCCCGCCGCACATGCCGGGCACCAGGAGTTCGGGGGTTCGGAAGCGCGGCTTCCGCTGCCCGCCCGTGTCTAGCTCGGCGTAGAGAGTCGGGTAGAATACCTCCAGCGCCGAGAAGGTCATGGACGTCAGGATTTCCTTCCACAGCGCGTCCATAATGGAGCGCTTTTCCTTATCGTCGAGGACGACGCTAATGAGATGATGGCGATTCTGGAGGGGGAGTTCCAAGAGCTCGCGTCCGAATGGTTCATCAACGAGAACGAGGCGCTGAAGATAACCACACGTCTCCATGATGACCTAAATCCTGACACCATGAAGGACATGTACGCCTCCAGCAACCGCTATCTCTTTGCACGCAAACGCCTACTGGGGCCGATAGAGAGCGTCGCCAAACAGCGCGACTTTATATCGCTTCCCATGCCCGTGGCTTTATACCGGAAAGGGGTTTTTGTAATGACCGGAGACACATCTATGTCTGTAGCGATCGTGAACTTCTTCACGCACAACTTCGTGTGGCTGCTCCTCATCGCCGTGCTTGTCTACATGCTCACGCACGGCGGGATTTGGGGCAGCGTCAAAAAGCTTCTGGGCTTGGGCGGCGAGCGCATCGCGACTTACAAGGAGTCAGTCAAGTGGGTTGTCAGCCACAGGCCGGACGATCCACGGGTTGCGAAGGCCGCCATGCTTCGCGAGAGCCCTGGCACCGGCAAGTACAAGCACCGGCTCATACTGACATACCTCGATGCCAACAACGAGATGCTCAGCGACGCTAAAGGCGTGCCCTACGGTGCCAGGCGCGACGTGGACGGCTTCGATGCCGAGTTCGACAAGGTCTTCGGGAAGAACGACCTTATCGTGCTCGATTAGGGGAGGGGCGTGCTGAATTTGCTTCTGGGGGCGATACTAGGGGCGCTGGCGACAGTCATGCTGGTCGTTGTTATAGTGGCGTACCTCAACTGGGATAAGCTGAAAGACTGGATATTCGGCTACCGTAAACTGTGCGTGGAAGACAAGGATAACATCGCCTTCAGCATAACGGAGAAGGTAGAAAAGGGCAAAGCGAGCATCGTTCACGGGGTCTTCAACAAGCGCACTGAGCAGATCGTGACCGGCGCGAAGGTGACTGCCAAGGAAGTCGATCCTGAGGTCATCAAGGCGCACGCGGACAAGCTCGTCGTGTACGACTAGACTAGGCACTAAGGAGAAACACGAACATGGGATCACTTATTGCTAGTGCTTTTGGGCTGGCTCTTGGATCGGCGACAATATATCTGCTCGGCAAAGCGGTTGTGTGGGCTGTCTGCTACGTCGTCAAGCTTCTCTTCAAGATGACCAAGAAGTGGCTGGACGTCTTCAGGGACAGGCACCCTAACGCCACTCACGCCAAGATCATCAAGGACTATCTGGATAACGGCACGGTGCGCGTAATCCACATAGGTCTCACGAACGGCGAGGCTATGGAGGAGGACGGCTGCATATTAGACACCGACGAAGGGCTTGACGAGAAACTGGATAGCAAGTTTGCCGGCAAGAGTGAGATGCGGGTCACGTGTTGAATGCTAGCATGACCCGCTCCGGTTTGGCTGGCCTCTCCCTGAGCATCTCCCCCTTCCCGGACGCTAAGCCATCGGCGGACGGCAAGCCCGCAAGCGACGGCAAGGGCGACGACGAGCTTTCGCTTGACAAGCGCGCCGAACGCTACTCTAGCCTGCCGCCGCTGTACTCGTTCGACCGGCTGGCCGAGGAGTCAGTAGTGGCGGGCTTCTGCGGGCGCGATGTGAAGAACGCGGTCATTGAGGCGGCGGTGCGCACAGCCCAGCAGGGGGGCGAAAGCCTGACCCTCGACGGCCT
>JAISUL010000070.1 GCA_031272145.1 Synergistaceae bacterium | reverse complement strand
ACAAGATCATCGAAATGGAGATGGTCTCGGAGTTCGACGAGGTCGCGTCCTTCGTGCCCGACAAGGAGATGCTCGAGATCATCCGCATGCCCTACGACTTCAACAACGTGAAAGTCGCGTTGAAGAGCGTATTTCGGGCGCGCGAGGGCGGCGAGCGCCGGCACGACCTGCTGACCAAGCTGGGCGCAGTCGACCCCGAGCGGGTGATTTTGGCCGTGGAAGGGGAGGAGTACGACCTGCTGCCCTACGGCCTGTGGCACGTCCTGCCTCAGTGCCGATCCCTCTGGGAGCAGACCAGAAGCCCGCGCGACGCCGAGCTTCTGCTTGACGACTGCATGTTCAAGGCTATGCTGCAGCACGCGCGCAAACTTGGCATGCCCGGCCTGACAAGCTGGGTGCGCCTGAGGATAGACGCCGAGAACATAACGACAGCCATGAGGCTGGCTCGCATGAAGTTTGACCAGTCGGCTTCGCTGAAGTTCTTCCACGACGGCGGCACCATATCCCCGCAAAACGCGTGCCGGCTGCTGGCCGAGCCAGTGGAGTCGTGGAGCAAGGTGCTTTCGTACACCCCCTTCGGTGCGCTGCTGGAGGCCGACCCCAAGTCCCCGCCCTCAGCCCCGACGAGCGCTCTTCGGGGGCCTGGATACACCGCGGAGGGCGTGGTGCTGCACCTCCTGATGAAGGAGGCGGAGGCGCGGAGCCTGAGGCTTGCGCTTGTGTGCGTGGCTAACGGGCTGAACCGCGATGCCGTGAGGAGGCTTATGAGCCATGGAAGGTAAGAGCAGCAGCGCCATGGGGATGGCGGCGGTCGGTGACTACGAGATGGTGCTGCCGTTTCAGGCCGTTGGGGTGACGCCGGTCGTTCTGGACGAGGGCAGCCGCGGGGACTTCGCGAAGGTGCTTGACGGGCTTGCGCGGGAGAACTACGCTGTGGTGTTTGTTCAGGAGGACTTGTTCGTGGACTTCACGAAGGATGTAGAGCGCGTCACCGACGAGTACGCGACGAGCGTGCTGCCCGTGCCTGGCGTTCTCGGCGGCAGTGGCGCCGGCTTGGAGTCTATTCGCAGCAGCGTCGAAAAGGCCGTCGGCATGGATATTTTCGCCGAAAGGTAGAAATAGCGGGGAAAGATTCGGAGGCGGTAATTGTGCCCAATGAAGGGAAGATTCAAGGCGTCATAGAGCGAATCTCCGGCCCCTTGGTGGTAGCCAAGGGGATGCAGGGGGCTAGCATGTATGACGTTGTTCATATAGGAGAGATAGGACTGGTCGGGGAGATCGTCGAGCTAAAGGACGACACGGCCTCGATTCAGGCCTACGAGGAGACGTCGGGCCTCATGCCTGGCGAGCCTGTCGTGTGTCTGGGGCAGCCCCTGTCGGTTGAGCTTGGCCCTGGAATAATAGAGCGGTTCTACGACGGCATCCAGCGCCCGCTGGAGCTTATCGAGCAGGCCGCAAAGAGCTCCTTCATATCAAGGGGGATCAGCGTCCCAGCCATCGACCGCGCCCGAAAGTGGGAGTTCACGCCGAAGGTCAAGCCCGGCGACGCAGTCGAGGAGGGCGACGTGCTCGGAGTAGTTCAGGAAACCGTGGTGGTCGAGCACAGGATCCTGACCCCGATAGGCGTCTCCGGGACGGTAAAGAGCGTCGAGAGCGGCGAGCACACGGTCGAGGACGTCATCGCAGTTATAGAGAACAGCGGGACAGTTCACGAGGTCAGGATGCTGCAGCGCTGGCCTGTCCGCAAGCCGCGCCCCGTCGCGAAGCGCATCCCGCCCAACGTGCCGATGACGACCGGACAGCGCATAGTGGACTCGTTTTTCCCCATAGCGCTCGGCGGCACGGCCTGCGTGCCTGGGCCGTTCGGCTCGGGCAAGACCGTCATTCAGCACCAGTTCGCGAAGTGGGCTCAGGCCCAGATAGTCGTCTACGTGGGCTGCGGCGAGCGGGGCAACGAGATGACGGACGTGCTTCTTGAGTTCCCGGAGCTCGACGACCCCCAGTCCGGCCAGCCCCTGATGAAGCGCACCACTCTGATAGCCAACACGTCTAACATGCCCGTGGCGGCGCGCGAGGCCTCGGTGTACACGGCTATCACCCTGGCGGAGTACTATCGCGACATGGGATACTCGGTCGCTCTGATGGCGGACTCGACGAGCCGCTGGGCTGAAGCCCTGCGCGAGATGTCGGGCCGCCTCGAGGAGATGCCCGGCGAGGAGGGCTACCCCGCCTACCTAGGGACGCGGCTGGCGTCGTTCTACGAGCGCGCCGGACGCTGCATAGTCAAGGGCAAGGACGGGCGAGAGGGTTCCATCAGCGTCATAGGCGCTGTCTCACCCCCTGGCGGCGACCTTTCCGAGCCTGTCACTCAGAACACGCTGCGCGTTACGAAGGTATTCTGGGGACTTGACGCGAACCTGGCGTACCAGCGCCACTTTCCTGCCATCAACTGGCTGTCGAGCTACTCCCTCTACACTCAGACAATGGACGAGTACTGGGACGCGCGCTTCGACGACGAGTGGAGCGGCCTCCGAGTCGAGGCGATGAGCCTTCTTGAGGAGGAAGACCAGCTGCGCGAGGTGGTGCGCCTCGTCGGCATAGACGCCCTCTCCAAGGAGGAGCGCATGGTTCTGGAGACGGCGAAGTCCCTTCGCGAGGACTTCCTGCACCAGAACGCATTCCACGAGATAGACACGTACGCGTCTATGGACAAGCAGTTCAAGATGCTGAAGACGATAGTCCGCTTCCACCACGCCGGCATGGACGCCCTGAAGAAGGGT
>JAISUL010000037.1 GCA_031272145.1 Synergistaceae bacterium | reverse complement strand
AAGCGCCTCGCACCCCATAAAGCGCGGGGCGTAAGACCGATAAGAGGAGGTTTGTAATCATTGAAGGTATTTACAAAGGCGCTTCTATGGCTGGTATTCTTGAACGCGGCGTACTTTTGCATAGTAAGCACAGCGCCCTTGCTGCCTGAGGGCAGGCTGGCCGAGTCGCTTAGAAACGCCACGCTGCAGCTTAACGGGGTGGTGTACGGATTAGACCACTGGGCGGATGGCGTCGCCATGAACATAATGGGCAGCATGAACCCCGCCGCCCCGGTTCGTTCCGGCATGGAGATGGCCTATTCGACGTCCTCTGCCACGCCTAATGATGACGGCGCGTCCGGCCCAGCTTATTTCTACAGTTCGGTCAAGTGGCTCGCCGAGCTTGTGTCAGGCAAGGCCGACGCCAGAGTCGAATACTCCAGATACTGGTGGGGCGTGGCCGCAGTGATGCGTCCCGTCTTGTCAGTGGTCGGCCTCGGCGGCGTCCTCAGGGCTTTTATGCTCTGCACCATGCTTTTGTTCATCTGGGCGCTGACTCTGCTCTACCGCAAGATAGGCGCGGCTGCAGCAGTAACCTTCGCCGCGTCTATGGCGCTAACCGACTTCCCGATCCCTAGTTTAAGCCTGGTCTCTGCGCCGGAGCTCATCTTGGCTCTAGCCTCGGTGTGCGCCGTGCTGCGCATGCGGCGTGACCCCACCCTCCTGACGCTGCTTTTCCTGACAGTAGGATCATTGGACGTGTTTTTAGTGCCGTTAGTTTCGCCCATGCCGACCCTGCTGCTGCCGCTGACCGCGCTCGTCCTTGAGAGAGAGAGAGAGAGAGAGAGAGAGAGAGAGAATTTTTGCGATTGGCCTGACTGCAAGCTAATCCTGCTTCTTTGCTTCGCTTGGGCTGCTGGCTACATCCTCACCTGGGCAACTAAATGGGTGCTGACCGGCGTCGTCCTCGGAGACGGCTCTTTCGAGCGCGCGCTTAGTCAAGTCCTCTACCGCGCCGGGGCACGCTCAGATGACAGTTACTCGCTTATCGATCGCTTCTCCGCCATCGGCGACAACGTCTATTACCTCTTCCCCTATTCGCTAGCCGCCTGCTCTGCCATTCTAGGAGCCGCCGTTCTAGTTCAGGCGTCGCGGATTTGCGCTGCGCTTCGCGTCCCCCACCGGCGCGTGGGGATGTTCGGATGGCTCGCTCTGGCCTTTCTCTTCCTTATTCCATATCTCTGGTACTTCGTCACCGCCCAGCACGCGTCCATCCACGCGTGGTTCGCCTTCCGCAATCAGGCCTCATCGGTGTGGCTGTTCCTGCTGCTGCCGAGCCTGATAAGAGCGCGGGGCTGTGCGGATAAGGATTCGGGTGAGCGGCTATGAGGCGCGCCGTCATAATCGGGGCTGGGCCGGCCGGGCTCACGGCGGCATATCAGCTGCTGAAGGAAACGGACGTTATGCCAGTTATCTACGAAGCCGAGCCGTTTGTCGGTGGCATATCCCGCACCGCATCTTACGCCGGCGGACGGCTGGACATAGGGCCGCATCGGTTCTTCTCCAAGAGCCCAGAGGTAAACGCGATATGGAGCGAACTCATGCCCACGCAGGGCGCTCCGTCGAAGGACGACAGGCTCACCGGCGCAGGGCATAACAAGCACCTCGCCCCAGGCGGCCCCGACCCGGACAAGGCCAACGCGCTGTGGCTCATAAGAGACCGCATTACGCGCATCCTATTCGACGGCAAGCTATTCGACTATCCGGTGTCGCTGAAGGCGCAAACCCTCATCAACATGGGCGTGGCGCGAACCATACGCGCCGGCGTCGGCTACGTCGCGGCCCGCCTGCGGAAGCGGGAGGAGAGGTCGCTGGAGGACTTCTACATCAACCGCTTCGGCAAGCCGCTGTACTCCCTGTTTTTCGAGGACTACACAGAAAAGCTCTGGGGCGTCCACCCGTCGCAAATCTCCGCCGAGTGGGGAGCCCAACGCGTCAAAGAGCTCTCCGTGTGGAAAATCCTCGTCGAAGGGGCAGCGAAGCTCGTGCGCAAAAACCACAAGACCAACACGACCTCTCTCATAGAGCGGTTCATCTACCCGAAAAACGGCGCGGGCGAGCTTTACGGCGTCATGGCCAACAGGATCGCGGAGATGGGCGGGGTCATCAAGCTGGGGGCGCGCGTCAAGGCACTGCGCGTCTCGGAAGGCCGCGTCGTCGGAGCCGAGATTGACGGGCCGGACGGGTACGCGCCTGGCGACCTGTTTTTTTCCACAATGCCGGTGAAAGACCTCGTCTCCGCCCTAGGCGCCGGGGGCGGAGCGTCGGCATCGGCCTCGAGTACTTCTGCAGCGAGGGCGACGCGATGTGGAACATGGGCGACGACGACCTCGTGCGCTACGCCGTCGGCGAGCTTGGGGGCCGCGACCCCTTGCACGGGGGGATCGTCGACGCGGAGGACGTCCTCGCCTCGACGGTCATCCGCGTCAAAAAGGCGTATCCGGCGTACTTCGGGGCATACGCGGAGTTCGACAAGGTCAGGCGCCTGCTGGACGGCTTCCCGAACCTGTACTGCGTGGGCCGCAACGGCCAGCACCGCTACAACAACATGGATCACTCGATGCTGACCGCGATCGAAGCCGTGCGGCTGGTTCGTGAAGCAAAGGCCGACGGGGTGGACAGGAGCGCGGTGTGGAACGTCAACACCGAGGCCGAGTACCACGAGGGGGCTTAGCCCCAGAGGGGTCATAGACCCCGAGAGGTCATAGACCCCGAGAGGTCTTAGACCCCTAAGCGTCATTTTTTTGCGTTTTACGCCGGAAAACCCCTTGATTTTTCGTGGCGCATCGTGTAGACTAAATTCATCGGCCGCCAGTGGCCATCAGAGGCCGCCAGGGGGGCGTGAGGGGCCGTCAGGGGGGCCGTCAGGGGCGATTAGCTCAGTGGTAGCAGCGCTTCCTTCACACGGAAGAGGTCGCTGGTTCGAACCCAGCATCGCCCACCAGTGAAATAGCGGGTTCGGGGGTAGGGAAAAATTCCCCCGAGCCCTTTTTGTTTCTGTTATTCCAAGCTGACCATCGAGCGGGCGGCGAACGAAGCCAGCGTCGCGTCGACGAGTTGGGCAGGCGGGGAGCGCCCAGACCGTGGTTAGGCCTGGGCGGTATGAGAAGGTTGCTGACCTCGTGCCGGCGGCGCTGAGCAATGAGGCGAAGGACATCGCGAGGGAGATGTTCCACTCCTTCGGGAGGCTCGGGCGGCAGGCCGCCTAGGGCATAAACTGGAGGAGACAGTAGAATTCTTGACGTCGTATCGATGTGGAGAAAAGAAGCAGCAGCCCAGCCGTATACGTCCGAAACCGGTTCCACAGCAACAAGGCTGCGTAGGGACAATGCCGCCGCTTCGTTAGAGAGCGTATCACAGCCCGGCTCGGATGTCAAGACTAATGTCGGCCTCGCTGCCGACCGGTCTTGGGGGTGCGGCTTATATGTCTAGGTTCTTCACCTCGTGGGCGTAGGAGGTTATGAACTCGCGCCGGGGCTCGACTCGATCGCCCATGAGGACGTCGAAGTACTCGTCGGCCAGCACGTCGTCGTCTATGTCCACCCGCTTCAGCACACGCCTGTCGGGGTCCATCGTGGTCTCCCAGAGCTGGGCCGGGTTCATCTCGCCGAGCCCCTTGTACCTCTGAATGCCGATCTTGGCGCCCGTCTCCTCCACTCCACCAGTTAGCACGCGAAGCTCGCGCTCGGTGTAGCAGTAGTCCACCTTTTTCCCCTTCTGGACGCGGTAGAGCGGGGGCTGGGCTAGGTAGAGGTAGCCACTGCGGATGAGGTCGGGCATGTGGCGGTAGAAGAACGTCAGCAG
>JAISUL010000039.1 GCA_031272145.1 Synergistaceae bacterium | reverse complement strand
GGACGTTTCAGGACATGATGCCGCTGATAGTCGGCTGCTTGTAGGAACAGAAGACTTTGCGGGGTACCCCTGCCCTGGCCGAGTTGATCGCGGCAACGAATAAGAGGTAACAGCCGTTGTGCGTTTAGCGGTGGTGCGGTGTTCCATGTAGGTCGGTAGGCGGCCTTTGAGAGGAAGGACTGAGCCACGTGTTGGATCGGTTCCGTTTTCTTGACGAAGGCCGTTTATCAGCGTTTTGGCGTTCGTCGGGTGCCTTCGGTTTCACGGGAGGCTTGGGTTTCATTTAGGAGGTTTTGTCGATGCAGCGGTCGCCGTCGCTCAACGGGTTGCTTTTCAATACAGCGGTTTGTACCTTAGCCGCTGTGCTGTGCGTGTTTGTTCTGGATGTGGGCTTGGCTGAGGCGGCTAGTATGGAAGATTCTTTTTTCTGGAGCAAGGTGGTTCCATTTTTTGCGATGTGCTGGTTTGACATCTACGACATTTGCGTTTGGTGGTTCAATCTATGCGGCAAGGCGATCGGCATCATAGTGGGCCTGGGCACTCTCTTCGTGGGTGTTTTCGGAATACCTTTGGGTATCCTTTTGGTTATCCTTTTCGTGATTGTGGAAATTTTCCGTTTCGTGGTATGGGGAGTTGACGCAGACACGATGATGCGGCTTGTGCACGCGATTGATCGTTGGACATGGTAGGTCAGGCGACCGATGGTTTTGGCCACACGAAAGGAGGTGAGACTTATGCCTACAAAGACGTGGGTTTGCACCAAGTGCGGGAAGGTAGTTAGGCGGTCGGATAGACCTCCCCAGACGGAGGGCGGCAAGTGCCCTGAAACGTCGGGCGGCGGGCATGTTTGGGTTTGGAAAGAGGCGTAAGCGCTGAAGCTGCGTAAGCATAGGCGTTTTGTCTTTGTGTGTTTCGCGATAGCGGCGGTGGTTGAGAGCCGCCGCCATATATATGAAGCTCCGCGTCGCGTCCTAAGCGCGCCGCAGGAAGCTACAACGAAAGGAGTTTTTCAACATGCCCGAAGGCACATCTGTGTCTATAGCGATCATCAACTTCTTCACCCACAACTTCGTGTGGCTGCTCCTCGTCGCCGCGCTGGTCTGGTTCTTCCTCTACCGCCGCCGCCGCACCACCCGCCGCGTCGAGAGCTTCAAGGAGGCCGTCAAGTGGCTCGTTGAGCACCGGCCCGACGACCCGCGCGTCGTCAAGGCCGCCGTCCTGCGCAGCAAAAAGGCGGGCGGGCGCAGGTTCGAGCTTGTTTTGGCTTATATGGACGCCAACAACGAGCTTGTCTGCGACGCCAAGGGAGCGCCCTACGGGGTCAAGCGCGAGGTCGACGGGTTCGACGACGAGCTTGAGCGCGCGTTCGGCGAGCACGACCTGATCATCGTCGATTGACGATGCAGGATCACTAGTAAGGAGGAACTGCCATGCTCACTGCAATACTGCTTGCTCTTGGGACGGCCGCGCTTGCCGTCGTCGTCGTAGCCTACCTCAACTGGGAGAAGCTGTTCAACTGGATACGCGGCTACGAGAAGCTCGTCGAGGCCGACAGGGACAACCTCGCTTTCAGCCTTAAGGAGGCCATTGATAATGGCAAGTATAACGTCATCCACGGGGTCTTCAACAAGCGCAGCGGGAAGATCGTGAAAGGCACGAAGGTACAGGCCGACACTCTAGCGCCCGAAGTTCTAGACGCCCACGCGGACGACCTTATACTCTATCCGGCTTAGTGGGCACTGAACATGAACTGGCTTGAGATTCTCATCGGCGGGCTAATAATCGGCGCGGGGGCTGCAGGGGCGATATTTTTGGCGAAGCTCGCCTACGATGCGCTGACGTCGTGGATGGACAAGAACCGCCGCCCGGACAGCACGCACGCTACGTTCATCAAAGAAAAGCTGGCGAGCGGGAAGGTGCGCATAGTCGGCGGCGTCTTCAACAAGAACAGAGAGAAGACCGCTACGCAGACGTGGGAGGGCGAACTCGGCGACGACCTGAAGCAGAAGTTCGCTGACAGAGACACCCTCACCGTCCGGTATACGTAGACATGGGCAGTGAACTCCGCACCCTTCGCATCTCCCCCTTCCCGGACGCTATCCCCGAAACAGACGCGGCCATTTGCCGGTCGCGCCTGCTCTTCGCGGTCGAGGACATGCTGAAGGACTCCGGCTTCAAGGGCGAGATCAGCGTATTGATAAGCAGCGCCGCACTGCCCGCGGACGCTAAGCCATCGGCGGACGGCAAGCCCGCAAGCGACGGCAAGGGCGATGACGAGCTCTCGCTTGACAAGCGCGCCGAGCGCTACTCTAGCCTGCCGCCGTTGTACTCGTTCGACAGGCTCGTCCTGCCGGACGCCTCGCGGGAGGACATCTTCACGGCGCTCGACGCGCTTCGGCTCCAGCCCCTGGTGTTTGACGAGTGGGGGCTGCGGGAGATCGAGCCGTTCCCGCGCGCGGCGCTGAACTTTTACGGGCCGCCGGGCACGGGCAAGACCATGGCAGCCCACGCCCTTGCCCACGCCCTGTCGCGACCTATTTTGGCCGCCAGCTACGCTGAGATCGAGAGCAAGTTCCACGGCGACGGGCCAAAGAACGTGCAGGCGATATTCCGAGCGGCGGAGCGCGACGGCGCGGTGCTCTTTATCGACGAGGCCGACTCCCTGCTGTCGCGGCGCCTCACGAACGTCACTCAGGGCTCGGAGCAGGCCATCAACTCCATGAGGAGCCAGCTTCTGATATGTCTGGAGCGCTTCGGCGGCGTCGTGATTTTCTCCACAAATCTTATTGAGAACTACGACAAGGCGTTTGAGACCCGCGTCAGGCACGTGGAGTTCAAGCTGCCAGATAAGCAATGCCTAACGGAGATATGGCGGCGGCACCTCGTCCCGAAGCTGCCGGTGGCGGAGGACGTCGAGGTCGAGCGGCTGGCCGAGGAGTCAGTAGTGGCGGGCTTCTGCGGGCGCGATGTGAAGAACGCGGTCATTGAGGCGGCGGTGCGCACAGCCCAGCAGGGGGGCGAAAGCCTGACCCTCGACGGCCT
>JAISUL010000026.1 GCA_031272145.1 Synergistaceae bacterium | reverse complement strand
CGATGCTCGCGTGGTTCTGGAGCATATGGAGAGGCTGTACCGCGAGTTGTACGGCGACTGCGAGGAGTTCAAGGAGGCGGATGTGGTGCTTAGCGAATATCTTTTGACGTACTCGGAAGAAGCAGCCATAAAGGCGCGAGAGGAAGGCCGCCAGGAAGGCCGACAAGAAGGCCGCCAGGAGGGTCGTCTTTCGGGGCAATGGGAGGGCAAGCTGGACGTTGCGAAAAACATGCTGAGCTTGGGCATGTCCGTCGACGACGTGGCCAAGTACACGCGGCTGCCGTACTCCTCCCTAGAACAGTTAGCGTAGCGGTGACCCTCAGGCTGAAGTTCCCGGACGGAAGCAGCCACGACTACGGCGTAAAGACGTTCAACTTTCTGGCGCACACGGTGGAGGAGCTTGAGGAGCGCGGATTGACGATCCTGCTGCCGTTCTACGTTTTGAAGCTGAGGCGACGTTTAGACAAGGCTGGCAGTGCCGAGGAGCATGCTGCGCTCGCCGAGGAGATGAGCACCGTCATAGGTGAACTCATGGGCGCCGTTGAGCGCGGCGAGCATGCCGGCATGCTGGACGGCGACTGCGAGGAGTTCAAGGAGGCGGATGTGGTGCTTAGCGAATATCTTTTGACGTACTCGGAAGAAGCAGCCATAAAGGCGCGAGAGGAAGGCCAACGGGAGGGCAAGCTGGACGTTGCGAAAAACATGCTGAGCTTGGGCATGTCCGTCGACGACGTGGCCAAGTACACGAGGCTGCCGCACTCCTCCCTGGAACAGTTAGCGTAGGGCGTGGCCTGCCCGGAGGCCTGGCGTTCCGGGCAGCTATTTCCCCGTCACAATCCTCCGCGTGTTCGGCATGCCTGCCCCTAAAACCATCTGATGGACGTCCTCAGGCGTGTCTATGTCGCGCAGCCGCGGGCCGACTCCAACCCTTATCATAGCGCGCTTGCACAGGGCGAGTGCCGCCTCGAAACCGCCGCTTTCCTCGAATATCTCGTCCCGCGGCTCATTCAGGCCGACCAGCCAGTAGCCGCCGTCATACGTCGGAGCCAGTACTGCGTCGCTGTGTTCCAAAAGCGAATAGGCCGCCAGAATGTCGCCCTCCGTAACCGAAGGCACGTCCGAACCCATCAGCAAGCACGGGGCGAAACCGAGACCGAACGACTTGTTCATGGCGTTCCTCATCCTCTCGCACAGGCTGGCTCCCTCCTGCGCCACGTAGACGGCCGGGCCGCACGCACGGCGCAGATCGGACAGAGCCGCTTCGTCACCGTCTGGCGTGAAAAATACGTGCAGGCACGCATTAAGCAAGCCCCCGTCGGCGAGCAGCCGCCGTATCGCCGCGGTTATGTCCGCCAGCATCGCGCGATGGAGCGCGGCGCACCATTCAGGCGGAAAGCTCGGCATCAGCCTCGTCTTCGTGCGGCCCGGAACCGGCAGCCGCGTGAACAGCATCAGGTTGGGGAGCTTGCTTCCCGCCGCGCTCATCGTGAGTCCCCGTACATGGCGGCTATCTTTTCAACCGGGACTCCCCTTCTGTACATCGCGCGCAGCCGCCACATCAGCGCCGCGCACCGGAGCCGGCCAATCTCGCGGAAGCGCCGCGCGGACGTGGTTATCGGGCTGTCCACTCTGACGGGGGAAAGGCCGCGCCTTTTAAGCCTCAAAGAGAACTCGTAGTCCTCCATGAGAGGCATGTCAGGGAAGCCGCCGAGCTCGAAGAACAGGCCGCGGCGGACGAATATCCCCTGGTCGCCGAACGCCACGCCAGCCAGCCTCACCCGAAGGTCTGACATCAGGGCGCACAGCTTCATAAACGGATGGGGATCGTCGAAGCGCAGCCTCAGGCACCCCCACGGCGCCCCGTCCGCCACGGCTTGCTCGACGCGGAGCGCGGCGTCCGGCTCCACAACGCTGTCGGCGTGCAGGAAGAAGAGGACGTCCCCCTTGGCGAACGCGGCGCCGGCGTTGCTCTGGGATGCGCGGCCGCGCGGCGCGGTCAGAGTAGTAAAGCAAGGCATGGCCGCGCGCGCTGCCTCAGCCGTGCGGTCGGAACTGCCCCCGTCCACCAGAATGACCTCCGCCCCAGCGAGCCTGCCCAGCGTGGCCGACAGGGACGGAATCATCCTCTCCTCGTTGTACAGCGGAACTATCACCGACACCATAGATTTACACCGTCGCCCCTCCGCAGCTCGACCCCTGCCCGGCGGCGCAGGCGTAGCAGTGCTGCCCAAAGCGAATCTTTCGCGGGACGAGCGCGTCAAATACGGTCAGGCCGGTGGGAAGTTCAGCCGCTTGGTTGAAGTCGCAGTCGTAAATCCTCCCGTCCCAGCCAACCGAGATCTGGTCGCGGCACATCATTCCGGGCAGGGCCGCGGGGTTGAACGCGCGGTAAAGGCGCTCCATGTAGCCGGCCGTCACGCCCTTGGCCTCCAAGAACGAGCGGAACCTGCCGAGGGGGACGTTCGTTATGGTCAGCAGCGAGCTGAACGACACGCCGAAGTCCCGCATCAGCGCCGCGCGGTACTCGGCCTCCAGAGCGGACTGGGCAGGTGGCAGCACCGCGCCGCCGGGGTTGAAGACGAGGTTAAGCATTAGATATTTATCAATTCCGTAGCCGAGGGAGTTCAAGCGCCGCAGCGCCTCGATTGAGCGGGCGAAGACCGAGCTGCCCCTCACCCTGTCGGTGGCGTCCGCTATGTAGTGCGGCAGCGAGCAGGCGAGCTCGACGCGGTTCTCGCGGAACAGAGCCGGCAGGTCGCCGTAGCCAGGCTCGACCAGAAGGACGAGGTTCGTGCGGAGGATCAGGCGGCGGCAAAGGGGGCGGACGGCGCGGATGAAGTCCCTCAGGCGCGGGTGGAGCTCCGGCGCGCCGCCCGTTATGTCCACGGTATCGCGCGAAAGCTTTAGGCACGCGTCCAGCACGTCGTCGCCCATGACCTCGCCACGCTCCGGCCCCGCCTCAAGGTGGCAGTGCCGACACGACAGGGGGCACCGCCGCCCGAGGTTTATCTGGAGCGTGGAGGGCGCAGCCGAGGCGGTCGACAGCTCCTCCGGCACCAGGGTCTCGAACGGCGGGATTTTCGCCTCCGCCATCACATTAGCTTCCCGACCACGTTCTTCATCTGGAGGCCGTGGGCCAGGGTAGCCCCGCCGCGTATCGCCGCCGCGACGTGGACTGCCTCGGTCATCTGCTCCTCCGTAACGCCCTTGCTCAGGCAGTCCTGAGTGTACGAGTCGATGCAGTAGGGACACTGAACCGCCTCGGCCACGGCAAGCGCGATGAGCGACTTCTCGCGCGCGGTCAGGGCGCCCTCCGCAAAGACGGCGCCGTACCACGCCGTGAACTTCTCCCAAAGAGCCGGCGCCTCGTCCCCCATGGTGCCGAACTTCGGCAGGTCGTCGGGGTCGTAATAAGAAGACGGCATTGTTAAGAAACCTCCTTTTGGGGTCTCAGACCCCTTGGGGTCTCCGACCTATTGGGGTCTCCGACCCCTTTAACCGGACAGAGCCTCAGCAAGGCCAGGCCGAGCAGCAGAAACAGAGCCAGAGCGGCGTTTATCCACGCAAACGGCGCATGGGGCAGGCAAAGCCCCTCGCGAAGCACCGCAGCCGGCACGACGAGCAGCCTCCGCAAGCCCAGAAGGGCAAACGCCGCGATAAGGCACAGGGCGAGGTCGATGACGGCGAACTTAAACGAGCCGACCTGACGGAAGAATCGGCCAAGCAGCAGGAACGCCGCGAACAGCGCCGCCCAGACGCCGAAGAACACCCAGCCGAGGTTCGCCGCCATCTCAAGCTTTGTGAAGCCGAAGAGCCATAAGGTGGCCAGCATGGCGGGCGGCATGGCGGCGTAAAGCGCACGGAATGCCCTCATGTCTCACTCCGCTAGGCGAAAGACCACCGACACCATCGTGCCGTCGGGCGGCAGGACGCTCTCGTCGCCGAAGAACTCGACCACGTTGTTCTGCGTCGTGCCGGTCGGGTAGGAGGCGTTGCTGACTATGCCCACGGCGCAGCTGTCTAGGCAGAGTATGCAGCCGGTGAAGGCCTTCTCAGCGGCGGGCAGGTTGCCCCCGAAGCGGTAGTCCGACGGCCTCTCCTCGGTGGCATTTATCACGTCGTCGAACGGTATCTCCTTGCCCAGCCCGTCCCACGTGATGAAGACGTTCAGCTTGCTGCCTTCGACCCTGACGCCGTCGTTGGGGCCGGCGTTCATGTCCTTGAGGGTCACGTTGTCGCCGGGCTTGGCCCCGATTTCGAGCAGGGCCGCGTGGAACTTCTTCTCGTCGGCCAGGCCGCGCAGGACGGCCTTCTCCCCGTTGGAGCCGCGCAGGTAGACCACGCCGTGACGCGTCGGGGCAGCGAAGTACTTCGCGTTCACCTCGGCCGGAACCGTCACGGACTTGCCCTCCTTGTCCACCACGACAGGCAGAGGAATATCCGTGTCCGCGGAAAACGCCGCGCCGCTGAACAGCAATACGGCAAGTGCGATAAAAAACGCCTTTTTCATATACAACATCTCCTTGGGGTCTGCGACCCCTAAAAAAATTTTGCAGCTGCGCCCGCCGCGCCGAACGTGAAGAACGCCACGCCGGGTGCCATGAAGACGAACGTACAAACCGTGTACCTCCAGAAGCCGATGTCTGTTACCCCGTAGGCGAAATTCTGCAGGTTGTAGGGGAAGATCGGCAGCAGCCTGGTTATCATCAGGAGCGTGACGGCGCTCCTCTTGTTGGCCTCGTCGAAGAGCAGGCGCTTCAGGCGCGCGCTTCGCTCGGCCATGGGCTTGACCGCATCTCTCAGAAAATACCGCCCGGCGAGAAACGACAGGGACGCCCCGGCCGTTGTCGCGGCCAAGCAGAGCAGAGTTCCGGCGGCGGGGCCGAAGATGACACCCGCCGCGACCGCGAACGTCACCCCCGGCAGTGCGAGGAAAACGCAGCAGAGCGTCGTTCCCCCGAAGTATAGCAGCGAGGCGGCGAGGCGGTTATCGGCGGCTGCCTCGCGCAGCTTGGCGACGCCGGCGCCGCTAACGTACTCGTCGCATCCGAGGAGGCGGCACAGAGTCCACGCGCCGGCGAGAACTATGACGAGCAGCGCCGCCTTGGCGAAAGGGGAGGAGTTCGTCATATCCATAATGCGCTCCGCAGCCGGTTCAGCCACGGGAACCGAGTAGCGGCACCCGCTCCCCTTGCCGGGAAGAGGAGCTCCAGCCCGTGGACGCAGCGGCAGCCGGCGCTCCGGAACGAGTCCGCGCAGGCGAAGCAGTACGTCAGCACGTCGCGCTTAGGGCTTTGGGCGATGCGCCGCCTCAGCATCTCCATGCCCTTGTCCGGGTGCAGAGCCATGAGCATGCCGCCCTTGCCGCAGCACATCGCAGTTCCGCGGTTGGAGTGATACTCAGTAAATGAGACTCCGGCTCGCGCCATGACGCGGCGAAACGCCTCCTGCACGTCTGGGTCGTCCCTCGTCGGGCACGGATCATGAAGTATGTGGGGAACTTGTTTCCCCCCGACGTTTGCTCCAGCTCCGCCGTGCCGCGCGCCCACTGGATGCTCGTCCAGGACGCGCCATATCGACACGGTGTTCAGGGTTGGGATTTTTTTCAGCGTGGCGGAGCATATGGGGCAGCAGGTTATGACCGTTCTGACGCCCTTCATGGCGTCGGTGAGTGTCGCTAGCCTTTCCTTTTCGCGGCCAAGCGCCGTCGAGGGATAGCCGCAGCAGCTCCCGAAGACGCCGATCCCCGGGTAGACGGGCGTAAGATACTCGAACACCGCGGCGGCCAGCGCCGGCCCTCGCGCAAGCATCGAGCAGCCAGGGAAGAAGACCGTTCCCCCATCGGGCGAGGGGGCGCGGCGGCGGTCGAACAGCGGCGAGAAGCTGAGCGCCTGGTGCAGCGCGACTCCCATCAGCCTAATTGGATGCGGGGTGCTTTTCATGCCGCTCTCTGTACATTTGGCGCGCCAGGACTATGAGCACGGATAGGGCGAAGACTATGAGCAGGCCTGTGACGAGCAGCCGAGCCCCGCCCGTGAGCATCCCCCCGACGTAGGAGTAGACGATGGTCGCGGGAAGCTGCCCTACGCCCGTCGCTATGAAGAACCCCTTGAACCCCATCGGCGTGAGGCCAGCCGCGTAGCTCACGAAGTCGAACGATATGAAGGGCAGCAGCCGCGCTATCAGGATGCTCTTATCCCCGTGCCGAACGAAGAAGTCGTCGACCGACTGGAGGCCTGCCTTGCTTATGAGGCTCTCGACGGCGCCGCGCCCGAAGACCCGCGCGATGTAGAAGCACAGTGCCGCGCCGGCCATGGCGCTGCTCCAGGAAAGGACAGCGCCCCAGACCCAGCCGAAGAGCGCGGCGTTGGCGAAGGTGATCAGGAAGGCCGGCAGCGGCGCCGCCACGGACTGAAAGATCATCAGGAAGAACGACACAGCCGCAGCCCAGGCCCCGTACTGCGCGATGAAGGCGCGCATAGCGGTGAAATCCCCGGTCGCGAAGGCCGAGAGGCTCTCGTCGATGACGCGGGCGTAAGGAGGGCACAGCGGATAAGCCGCCACCGCCAAGGCAAGGACGGCGGCCACGGCCAACCGCGGCAGCCAGATTCCGCCGGTTTTGCCGGACTTGGACATTAGAAAAAGCTCCTTTCGGACACCAAAGGGGAACGAACCCCCTCGCGCCCGGTCGGGAGCTTGAGGCGAATCAGAGACGCAAGCTGCCGACTAGGGGAACTCGTTCCCCGTCCGGGCGCGACACAAAGCAAACGAGCGCGGCGCGTGTACCCACGCGGTCGAACGCATCTCACAGGAACCCGGTCATCGGAAGCTCACCTCCAACTCGAAAAAATATGCAGCGCGGGGCAGTGGGGATATTATAGCGCAGTTTCTGCTAACTCCCTTCTTTTTTGATCCAGTTTACGATGTAGTCGCCGCTTTTTGCGTCGAAGCCCTTGACCTCCATGATCTCGGTGACGGTCGGGCCTCCTACGCGCCTCTCGATGTAGACGACCAGCCCCAGGGCCTGGCCGATCAGGCGCTGCATCGGGTTCGGCACGGCCTCAAGTATGAGGAGCTCGAGCCTGGAGAGGGCCTCCATGCAGCCGTTGGCGTGGAGGGTCGTCACGCCGCCGGGGTGTCCGGTGTTCCAGCTCTTCAGCAGGTCGAGCGCCGCGCCGTCGCGTATCTCGCCTATGATTATCCTGTCGGGGCTCTGCCTCATGGCCGAGAAGAGCAGGGTCCGCATCGGCACGTTTATGTCCGTGTACATGCGCACCTTGTTTTTCTGGGGAATCTGGAGCTCCTCGGTGTCCTCCATCGAGACGATCCTGTGGTCTGGGTTGATGACGTTTATCTCGTTCAGGACGGCGTTGGTCAGGGTGGTCTTGCCGCTCCCCGTGGAGCCGGCGATGAGGATGTTCCTCCGCCGCGCCAGGCTATCGCGTATGACCTCGGCGTCGGACTCGGTCATACGTCCCTTGCTCACGTAGTCCGCGAGGGGGAAGATCGCGACGGCCTTCTTGCGTATGTTGAACGTGGGCAGCGCCGTGGTGGGCGGCAGCACGCCGTTTATGCGCGAGCCGTCGATGGGCAGCACCTCGGCCAAGATCGTGTTGGACGCGTTGACGGTGCGCTCGTAGTAGGACGCGACCGTGCCGAGGAACGACAGAGACCGCGACGGCGGCACCTTGAAGCCGGTCTCGACCGTTCCGTGGGCGCTCTGCCGAGTTGCCCACACGCTGGCGTCGTCGTTCAGCATGATCTCCGTGACGTCAGGGTCCTCCAGCAGCGCGAGCATGTCGCTGCCGATCTCGCGCCGCATCTTCTCCAGAAGCCTGCTGCGCACCTCGTCGGTCATCATGGGACATCACCTCCGTAGACGCTATTTTACACCAATTTTGGTGTATGCTGGGATATAAATTTTCGGGGGCCGAGGCCCCGGTATTAAAGGAGCGGGTTTGCTATGAGGCATGATAACTCCGTCCGCGCCGTTGTTTTTGCGTATAGTTCGTTTGGGTACGGATGCCTGGAGGAGCTGCTTGACAAAGGCGTCGACGTCGCCGCGGTCTTCACTCACGAGGACGACCCATACAAAGGGTGGTTTCGCTCCGTGCGGGAGCTTGCCGCGAGCCGCCACCTGGCCGTCTACACGCCGACGAAGTTAGGCGAAGCCGAGCTTGCCCTGATCCGCTCTCTGTCGCCCGACCTGATTTTCTCGTGTTGGTACCGCCTGCTCATACCGGAGGATATCCTGCGCCTAGCTCCGCTCGGGGCGTTTAACATGCACGCGGCGCTATTGCCTCGCTACAGAGGGCATGCGTGCGTCAACTGGGCGATAATCCGCGGCGAGAAAGAGGTAGGCGTGACGCTCCATCATATGGTAGCCCGCGTGGACGCCGGCAGGATCGTCGACCGCGAGCCGGTTCCGGTGGACCCCGACGAAACGGCGGCGGAGGTGTACGCGAGGATCATACCGGCGGCGCGAAAGGTGCTCGCCCGTGCCCTGCCCGACATACTCGCCGGACGCGCAGAGGGCACCGAACAGGACGAAGCCCTTGCCACCTACGTGG
>JAISUL010000019.1 GCA_031272145.1 Synergistaceae bacterium | reverse complement strand
CGTTTACCATCCCGACCGAGGCCAGCAGGAGAACAACTCCCCCAAGCAGCGCGGGGAACAGCGCGAGCGACGAGGGATGGACACACGCCAGCCAGATGGCCGCGACCAGCATCTGCGCCACCAGCTTTTCCATGCTCCTCAAGCCCTCGCTCGAACCGCGAATCAGCTTAAGCAGGTCGTCGGCAAGCCCAACGAAGCCACAGGCTATGGGCAGCGACCAGAACGGCCAGTCGGACGGACGCCAGCATAGCATCAGCAGCGCTATCAGCATGAACACCACTCCGCCCATGGTCGGGGTCGCCTCCTTGACGTCCAAATCTACGCCCACGCCGTAAGTCTTCTGCCTATGCCTCAGGCCCAAGCGCGACATGGCGATTATAAAAACCCTGAACAACACCATAGTCACGGCGAAGCTAAATAGCCCGACAACTCGGGGAGCTAGCTCTCTCACCGCGCCCACTCCTCGACAGTCTCAGCGTCGCTGTAGGGAATTTTTTTATCCCCGACCAGCAAGAACTTCTCCGGCCCTTTGCCCGACAATACCACGACATCGCCCGGCCCAGCTATGTCCAGCGCGGTAAATACCGCCTCTTTGCGGTTCAGGATGACCTTGTGCGGCGCTGTCCCGATTCCCTCGACTATCGCGCCGGCGATGGCGGCCGGGTCCTCGTCTCGCGGGTTGTCAGACGTGACTATCACCATGTCGGCCAGCGACGCCGCGACTCTGCCCAGCGCCGGACGGTTCTCCTTATAGCGCCCGCCTCCGTGCCCGAAGACCGATATGAGCCGGCCGCCCGCGATGTCTCTCGCCGCGGTGAGCACGCTCCGGAGCGCCTCAGGCGTGTGGGCGAAGTCCACCAGACAGCACGCCCCATTCGGCAGGGAGTGCCGCTCCATTCGGCCAGGCACCTGAGGAACGCGCCGCACTCCAAGAGCGATGGCCTCGTCCGGCACAAACCCGCTGAGCGCCGTAGCCGCGGCAAGGACGTTGTAAACGTTGAACCTCCCGAACAGCGGGCTCTCCATAGCAAGATCAGCCAGCTTGAACGACGCGCCGCTCTGGGTAAGGGCGAGACCTACCGCGTCTGCTATGCCGAAGCCGCGCTGGGAGAGGGACAGGGACGAGGATGGAAGCTCCGACAGAAGGCGTCTTCCGTATGGGTCGTCGGAGTTCGCAGCAATAACTGCACCTTCCTTCATGAATGACGTGAAGAGCAGGCGCTTTGCCTGAAAGTAACTCTCCATGTCGCCGTGGAAGTCGAGATGCTCAGGGTGCAGGTTCGTAAACACCGCTATGTCGAACTTCGAGCCGAACAGCCGACCTAGGGCAAGGCCGTGAGACGACGTCTCCATCACGCATGCGCCGCAGCCGTTGTCTACCATAGCGCGCAGCATGGCCTGAACGTCGCAGCTCTCCGGCGTGGTTCTGCTGGCGTCGCGCTCGGTCACACCGTCGCTCTCTATGATTGTGCCCAACAGACCAGTCTTTATGCCGGCAGCCTGAAGTATGCTGCGCATAATATAAGTCGTGGTGCTCTTGCCGTTCGTGCCTGTGACCCCGACCATCAGCAGCCGCGACGCCGGATGACTATATACTGCCGCGGCGAGCTCTCCCATGACGGCACGCGTTGACTTCACCAATATATATGGAAGGTCTGTGTCAACGGGACGCTCGCACACAAGCGCCGCGGCGCCGGACGCACGGGCTGACGCGGCGTAGTCATGCCCGTCGCTCCTCTCGCCCGACACGCAGCAGAACACGCACCCAGGCGCGACTTTTCGGCTGTCCGAGACTACGCCGGAAACATCGGCGTCTCCGGTGCCTCCGCCCGACAAGTCGAAGGGAAACCCAGCATCTTCAAGGTGCTTCAGAGCCTCAAGCCATCTCATCTTATCAACGCCAACTCGCTAACAACTCACAGTATGTCGGCCATGCCCTCGACGATCTTTTTCAGCGCCGGGGCTGCAAGTTCGCCGCCGTAGTACCGTCCCTTGGAGGGCTCGCCTATGACCAGCAGCACCAGGTACTTCGGGTTCGCGTAGGGCCAAAAGCCGACTATTGACGCGACGTAGCGTCCCTCAGCGTACTTGCCCTTCTCTGGCACCTGAGCCGTGCCAGTCTTGACCGCCATCTCTGTCACCGGCGTGGCGGCCCTCGTGCCCGTGCCGCGCAGGACTGTCTCCCTCATAGTCCAGCGCAGCCACTCGCACGTGTCCGGCGTGAGGACTTCGCGAAGGACTGTGCGCCTTCCCTTGTACACCGCTGTGCCGTTTGAGTTGACTGCCTCCTTTACAATGTAGGGGCTGAGCAGGCGTCCGCCGTTGACTATCGCCGCGGAAGCGGTTATGAGCTGCAGCGGCGTAACAGCGAGCCCCTGCCCTATTGCTATGTTCGCCGGAACGACGCCGCGCCACTGCCCCGGCGAGGCGATAAGCCCCTTCTCCGTGCCGCCGATCTCTATGTCGCTCTGCTTGCCGAAGCCCCAGTCGCGCAGGGCTCGGTACATGTCCGACGGAACTGCCCTGATGCCTATCTGAGCCATGCCGACGTTCGACGACTTTATAAGCAGCTCCGGCGTTGATATGGTGCCCATAGCTTTGTTCTCGGCCTCGGACACGTAGCCGTCGGCTATTTTGAGGCGGCCTGGGCAGACGAAGCTCTCGTTTTTCCGCACAAGCCCGCTTTCGAGCGCCACTCCCATGAATATCGGCTTGAACGTCGAGCCTGGCTCGTATGCCATGCCGAAGGCGTTGTTTCGTATGTTTTCGGGCCTGCCCATGTCGCTTCGGCTGTTTGGGTCGAAGGTCGGCCAGCTCGCCGATGCCAGCACTGCACCGTCGTTCGGGTCTAGACACAGCGCCGCTGCCCACTTCGCCCCGTTTGCCTCCGCCGCCTCGCCAAGGTACTTTTCTACTATGTATTGAATCCTTATGTCAACTGTGAGAGTCACCGCGGCCACGTCGAGATAGCGGTCATAAACGCCCTCGTCGCCGACCGTTATCTGGCTTCCGCCCGCGCGCCTTATCATCATCTTGTAGTCCTGAGGCTCGTAGAGCACGAAGTCCCAAGCCCGCTCGATACCCGACTGCCCGTTGTCGTCGACGTCGCAGAAGCCCAGCACGTGCGACAGGAGAGGCCCGTTGGGGTACTCGCGCTTCTTCTCGTTCTCCTCGTGGACGCCCTTCAGGTTCAGGGACTTGAGCCGCTGGGCCGTCTCGCGGTCGGTCTTGCGCAGAAGGCGCACGTAACGCCCCTCCATGGGCGCGGACACCCTCTCGACCACCGCGTCCGGCACTATGCCGCGCAGCATCCACGCGTCCGAAGCCGACCACTCCTGCGGGTCAACGAAGAAGCTCGCTGCCGCGGTAGAGAGGGCCAGTATGTTGCCTCTGACGTCCTGAATCACGCCCCTGCTGCCCCTGATCGACGCGCGCCGCCAGTACTGCTGCCTTCGCTCCAGCACCCTTGGATCAGGGAAACAGTGGTACTCCAGCAGCTCCCAGCCGACGTACAAAAAGAGCGGCAGGAACAGAAGCCAAGGCGTGACGATATAGCGCCGCGTCATGTCAGTTACCGAGCCCAAGGAGCCCCGCTATGCTCCATCTGGCCTCAGACGCGGCCTTCTCGGAGCCGCGGGTCCGCACCTCGACAACGTTGCGCGTTCTCTCCATGCCGAGCACGTCTTTGCAGTAACTGTATATCTTTATCGGAGACGTGATCGTCGAAAGAGTCTGCCTGTACGAGAGCTCCTCCGCCGAAAGCCGCGCGATGCCCTGGTTTATGTCGCTTAATGCCCGCTCCAGC
>JAISUL010000063.1 GCA_031272145.1 Synergistaceae bacterium | reverse complement strand
GGGATGCGCTGGCCGTACTTGACCAGGATGTAGGCGTCCACGGTCATGGCGGGGATTGTGCCCTCTTCGAGGGTCACGCGTATGCCCTCCCCTGCCTTGCGCCCAATGCCGAACTTCGAGGCTATGCCGGTGGTGGCCGGCTTTATGCCCGTTATTCCGAGGATTGTCTTCCTCGCCAGCTCGATGATGACGTCCTCCGAGATGTGGATGTTGCCATCGAACGTACCAGCGCCCGTATCGACGTTGTTCTGATCCACTTGCTTTACCTCCTTTACAAAATCGAGGCCCCCGGCCAGGTTAGACCGGCGAGCGCTCGAACTCCTCGCCGCACTTGGGGCAGACCAGCTTCTCGTTTTCGTCGCCGTCCTCCAGCTTGTAGTAGAAGCAGTAGGCGCAGGATGGGCAGGTGGTGGCTATGTAGCTGTCCTCGTCCTCCTCCTCGTCCGAGTCGGGGCCTACGTACTGCTCCAGGTCGTAGACGTCCTCCCTGAGCTCGTCGAACTCCTCCATGAGCTCGTCGTAGTTCCCGCTTTGAAGCTCGATCAGCCTGCCGTGCTCGCTCAGCTCGGAGGCAAGGGCGTCCAGCGCCTCGGTGATGGCGGCGAACAGCTTGCCCTCCCTGTCCTCCCTCGGCGCGCTGTCAAGAAGTCCCCTGAGGTACGCGATGCGCTCTCTGGAGTTCATAATCTACGCCTCCTTCGCCTATTTCTTGGCTCTCTCCAAATATTGCCCCGATCGGGTGTCCACTATGACCGTTTCGCCCGGCTCGATGAAGACCGGAACCGTCACAGTCAGCCCCGTTTCGAGGACTGCCGGCTTGCCGCCGCCGGTCACCGTGTCGCCCTTGAAGCTGGGCGGGGTCTCGGCGACCTTCAGCGCGACGCTCTTCGGAAGCTCGATGCCCATTATCCTCCCCTCGAAGACCTGCAGCTTGATCTCAAGGTTGTCCACGAGGTAGTTCGCGGCGCTGCCGAGCACGCCGGGGCTGAGGGGCATCTCGTCGTAGGTCGCCATGTCCATGAAGACGAAGTCGTCCCCGCTCTTGTAGCTAAACTGCGCCGGCTTTTCCTCGTAGATGATGCGCTCGAACTTCTCCCCGGGCTTGAAGGAGTTCTCGACTATGGCACCGGTGTCGACGTTGCGCAGCTTGGTACGCACTACAGCCCCGCCGCGCCCCATCTTGTGATGGTCAAACTCGACGATCTCCCATATGCCGTCCTGCCATCGGAACTTCAGTCCGGCGTAAAACTCCGTGGTGTCAACTACCTGTGCCATGAAACAACGCCTCCATAACGGCTCTACTGCGGCGGCCATCGCTGAACCAGCTGCCGCTCCTTGTTGGCGCGAAGCTAGAGCGCCTGATGCTCCTCCTCCACGGCGGTGTCCGGCGTGTCCAGGATGAACGGCACGACCACCATGATGACCTGCGTGTTGTCCCGCCTCTTGGTATTGTACTTGAAAAGCTCGCCAAAAAAGGGAATGGAAGCCAGCACAGGAACTTTTATCGTGTTCTTGATGAGGTTGTCGCGCATGAGCCCGCCGACCACAAAGGGCTCGCCGTCGCGCACGCGGACGTTCGATATGACCCTGCGCTGCCCTGTCCTCGGAGCCACCTGGTCGCCGCCGCTGCTCCACGACCCAAGGTACTCCCTCGCGTTGATGTCCAGCTTGATCGTGATGAGCCCGTTGCGCCCAACAAGCGGCGTAAACTCCATAGTCGGCCCGACGGTCTTGCTGCTCCACACGGCCTTCCCGTACTCCGTCCTGTCCGAAACGTAGGGGTACTCCTCGCTCAGGTCGATCACCGCGGGATGTCCGTCTATGGTGATCAATGAGGGCGCGGCGATGGCAGTGCCCAAGTTCTTCTCCTCCATCGCGCTGATGCTGGCGTCGAACTCGCGCAGCACGCCCTGCACGACGCCGTTCATGCCGTCCGCGACGCCGATGATGCCGCTGCTCCGCGAGTAGCCGCCCGCCGCAGCGCCGCGCGAGTAGTTGAGCCACCAGTGGTCGTAGACCGCGTTCACGATCGCCTCGACCTCCTTGCTGGCGTTTTTCGTGAACTGCAAAATGCGCGCCTGAAGCATGACCTGCTTGCCAGGCCGGTCGAGACTTCGCATGGCCGCCGCGACCCTCTTCAGCTTCTCAGGGGCGGCCCGGACGTAGATGGTTCTCCGGCGCTCGTCCAGCACGATGTTCTCCTTGGGGACGTCAGTCAGCCTCGGCAGCATGTCCCGCACCTTCGCGGCGTCAGCGTAGGCGACGTGAAACAGCTGCGTGCCACCTATGCCCATGGACTTCGCCAGGCCATCCGCCGTGCCGACGACGATCGTGTTCTCGCCGAGCATCTCGCAGCTCAGGCCGTAGACCCTCATTAGGTACTCGTAAACTTGACAGGCAGGAACGTCTTTGAACTCCATGTTGACCAGCCTGCGCGGCATGGAGTCGTCGATTATAATGTTCTTTTTGATGTGCAGGCTAAGCAGCATGAACGCGTCCTTAATATCCGCATCGCGAAAATTTATATTTATAGGGGTGTTGTAGGACGCGAACTGGCCAAGCGAGGTTTGGGGCGCGGCCTCGGCATCTACAGCGCGCTGCTCCTCCGCGGCGAAGCGAAGAGTGTAGGCGTCGGATGGCGCCGTGCCGTACATGCACGTCAGACGAATCGGAAGGCCTGTCGCGGCGGTCACGGCCACGCCGCCGTTTACTTGCTCGGCATGCAGGCTGTTCAGCATAGGGACTGTCTCGACGCCGATGCTGCCGTTCAGTGCCTGACTCATGCGGGAGTTCCGGAAGAATATGACAGTGGTGCTTCCATTGGGGTTGGGGAAAATCTCCGGCGCAGGCATGCTCTTGCCATTAACGTTCACAACCATCTCGTTGCCGCCGATCTGGTACATCTCCATGCCGCTCACCTCTGCCTGGGGCTGGTAGGTACTCGGCGTCTGCGACTCCGCCGCAGGGCAGCCCCACAGAGCCAGCGCGCAGGGCAGCAGCGACAGAATGACCCGCACCGACAGTTTCATATGCATCACACACCGTTCTTTATAAAATTTCAGATACCGCCCAAGTTCAGGCTGTACCGTTTTCCGTCCCAGCTTATCACGACTCCGCTCGGAGACACGCTTAGAATGCGGCCTCTTTTTCGCAAAAAGGTGTCCCCGGCCCTTACGACTATGCCGAGGCCGACGCCGTCGATGTCGAGCACCGCGGTGTACATGCCGTCCACGTTCATCACTGCGCGCACGACCACGCTGGGCGGCGGCGCGACGAACACCGGCGCGGCGCTGTGGCTAACCGGGACGGCGAAGGCGCACCTCTCCATGCTCCTCATGAGCCTAACAGTGTCCGCGCTGCCGGAGCGCATGGCCGCGGCCTGGCGTATCAGCTCGTACAGCCGGGGGATTAACTCCCCCTGGGTCGCACTAGAGGCCGCTTGCGCAGCCTCGCTCAGAGCCGCCTCGATGGTCATGCTCGCCCTCACGTTTTGCCCTGCCTCCTCCGGCACGGCGAGCACGGACAGCCTGGTCACGCTCATGGTCACCGGGGCCTCGCGCAAACCTACGAGGGCGTCCATAAGGGAGTAGTAGTCGCCGTTCACGCCAATCGACACCGAGACGCGCCCGTCTGCTGCGCCGTTCTTTTGCACGGAGAGCACTACGAGGTCTGGAGCGTCCATCGCCTTCACGACCTCGCTGTAGAAGTCCGACTCCGTCCCGGCGGCGCTCACCCGATACTCGCGCAGCGCGGCGAACGCGCCGGCCAGCTCCCTCTTCTGCCTCACGAGGGCGTTCGTCGCCGCACCGGCCGCCTCGCAGTCCCTGAGCAGCCCCGCCAGCTCAGCGTTCATCTCAGGCAGCCGGAAGACGCTCATGTAACCGCCAGCCGCCGCGAGCATGGCGCAGCACGCGAAACAAAGGAGCGGCTTATTCATCGCCCGCCGCCGTCGGCTTGACCGATAGGCTCACTTTGAATGACTCGGCGCCGCGCTCGGAGATGGCCACGCCGCGGAACACCCCAGACCTTTCGAGGGCGTCTTTGAAGCGCGTGACGCTGCCGTTGGACGCCGTGTACGCCCAGATTTCCACGTGAGGAACTTGTTCCCCCCTGTCACTATTGAACGCAGCCGACAGCAGAACCACGCCCCCCTCGGACGCGGCGCTGTCCAGTGCGTCGAAGACCTCGATGGTCGGGAGGTCGTCGCGCATCACCTTCAGCGTCCTCATGAGGTCGTTTGCCTCGCCCGTGAACTTAGCCACCTCTGCTGCGAGAGCCGTCCTCTGAGCGGCCAGAGTTTCGGCCTCGACCTTGGCGGAGGCTATAGCGCCGCTTATGCTCAGCATCCTCATGGCGACTATAAATATGAAGAACACGCTCACGCCGACGAACGCGAAGAACGCCTTCATGCGTCCGGATAGGCCGCGGTCACGCGCCCCGGCCGCTGCGTCATGGCTGCGCATGTCGAACCGCGCCCCCGCGCTCATGTCCCTCGCCGCCAGGCCGAACGCCGCTTCAAAGCCGCATGAGCCCGAAACCGGCACGACGCCCCAGAGCGCCCACATGTCTAGGCGTTCGACCCTTATAGGCAAGCTCGACTCAAGCGCGGCGGCGGCGGTGCTCTCGCGCTCCAGCACTCCGCACAGAATGGCTGCCTCCGGCGCGAAGCCCTTGTCCTCCACGTAGGCCATGGTGTTGGATATTTCGCTCGCGATGGGCGTGACGCAGGCCGCGTCCTCCTGGTTGGTCAAGTCGGCTGCAGCCCGCCTGAAAAGGACTCCGCTGCCGTTGTGGCATAAAATTATCTGGGTGCTCTCAACGTCCGCGAATACGACGAAATAGCAGCCGCTTCGGGGCCGCGGCCCTGCGGCTGCCCTTTGGATGGCTAAACTCATCGGCTCTACAGCCGCGACCTTCATGCCGACGCTCGCAGCCGCCTGCGCTATGCCCTCCACCGTCTTCAGCGCAGAGACCGCGACCAGAACAGACGTTGAGTTCGGCTCCTGACTCGGCATCTCGACCTCGCACACGGCTGCCTCGCCGTATGAATAGGGCAGGTGGCCGAAGTGCTCGCCGAAATTGAAGCGCAGCGAACCTTTGACGTCGGCGAGGCTCATCGATGGATACGAGACGACGCGCAGCGCCGAGTCCTTGGGCGGAATGCCGACGACGACGGGGCATCCGCCGGTCTTAGGCATCAGGGAGCCGAAAGCGCGGGCAAGACCGTCAAAGTCGGCTACCGAGTCATTGAGCACCACGCCGCGATCGAGCGGAACTATCTCCTGCTGCGTCGCTACGCCGTTTTTGATCTCAACGTATCGGAGGAAATCGCGGTGCAGGGCGACGCCGCCCCTTCGCCCAAACACGGTCTTGAACACCGTCATGCGACGTCGCCCGCCTCGCGCTTTACTTCTTCTTTTCCGAACCCGTCAGCAGGGCTATCCCCTTGCCGGGCGTGGACTTCGGGTCGACCAGGGCGAACGTCTTCCGAGTGGCCTCGGTGGCGCCGTCGTAGACCGTGCCGTGAATCTCCTCGCCGAGCATGTCGTAGTGCCTCAGGTAGTCCACGGCGAACTGCTTCCCGTCAGGCGAGTAGACGTAGCGGTACTCCGTGAAGTAGAGGCTGCCCGCCAGGTCCGGCGCAAGTCCGTACTTGGACATCAGCAGGTCGATCGTGTCCTGCTTTATGGACTCGTTGGTGTAGTACTTCCGCGCCACCACGAACGGCACGCCGCTCTCCCGCCCGTAGTCCAAAATGTACCACGTCATCTTTACGTGGTCCTGCCCCAGGCTCTTCTGCTTCGCAGGGTCCCACGCCAGAGACGCGGACGCAGCGCATATGACCAGAAGCGCCGCAAGCAATATGGCCGCCTTTTTCACAGCGAAAACAACTCCTTCCAAAATGTGCGAAAATGCAAAAAAACTCGTGAGAGTTATTTTAGCACATAACGATCAGTTGCTGCCGTGGTCGGTGAACTCGGCGTCGACCGTCTCGCCGTCGGAGCTGCCAGAGTTGCCGCCGCCGCCCGCGGTGCCCGTCCCGCCCGACTGCCCTGCGTCGCCCGCGCTGTACATCTTGGCCGACACGCCCTGAAGTACCGCCTCAAGGGCGCGCTTGGCGCTCTCGATGGCGTCGGGCTTGTCTGACTCCATAGCCCGCTTCAGCTCATCCATCTTGGCGTTTACTGCGCCCTTGTCCTCGGGAGAGATCTTGTCGCCGAAGTCGTTCAGCGCGCGCTCGGCGCCGAACAGGGCAGCGTCGGCCTCGTTGCGCGTCTCGACGGCGCGGCGCTTCTCCGCGTCCTCGTTCGCGTGGGCCTCCGCGTCGCTCTTCATGCGCTCGATGTCGTCCTTCGAGAGGTTCGACGTCTGAATAGTGATGTTCTGCTTGCGGCCCGTGCCCTTGTCCTTGGCGGAGACGTTCAGGATGCCGTTCACGTCGATGTTGAACGTGACCTCTATCTGGGGCACGCCGCGCATCGCAGGCGGGATGCCGTCCAGCACGAACTGGCCGAGCTTCACGTTGTCGCTGGCCATAGCCCTCTCGCCCTGCAGCACCAGAATCTCGACCTGGCTCTGGTTGTTGGCCGCGGTGGTGAAGATCTGGCTCTTCGACACAGGGATGGCCGTGTTGCGCTCGATGATCTTGGTGAACACGCCGCCCATAGTCTCGAGGCCGAGGGAAAGGGGCGTCACGTCCACCAGCACTATGTCCTTGTGGTCGCCCTTCAGTATCGCGCCCTGAATCGCCGCTCCGACCGCCACGCACTCGTCGGGGTTGATGCCCTTGGTCGGCTCCTTGCCCAGAAGCTCAACGATCTTCTTCTGAACCATCGGCATGCGGGTCGAGCCGCCCACGAGAAGTATCTTGTCTATCTCGGCGGGCTTCAGGCCAGAGTCCTCGATGGCGCGCTTCGTGGGCTGCACCGTGCGGTCCATCAGGTCGGCGGTCATCTCCTCGAACTTCGCGCGGGAGAGCTTCATCTCAAGGTGCTTCGGCCCGTTCTGGTTGGCCGTGATGAAGGGCAGGGAGATGGTCGTCTCCATCATGGAGGAGAGCTCCACCTTGGCCTTCTCGGCGGCCTCGCGCAGGCGCTGCATAGCCATCCGGTCGGCGGTCAGGTCGACTCCCTCGGCCTTCTTGAACTCGCCGGTCATCCAGTTGACTATGCGGTTGTCCCAGTCGTCGCCGCCGAGCCTGTTGTCCCCAGCCGTTGCCAGAACCTCGAACACGCCCTCCCCGACGTCCAGTATGGACACGTCGAACGTGCCGCCGCCGAGGTCGAACACGAGGATCTTGTGCTCCTCCTTCTTGTTCTCGCCGTAAGCGAGGCAGGCCGCGGTCGGCTCGTTTATGATGCGCAGCACGTTGAGGCCCGCGATCGTGCCGGCGTCCTTGGTGGCCTGGCGCTGGGCGTCGGTGAAGTACGCCGGAACCGTGATGACCGCGTCGACGACCGGCTCGCCGAGGTAGTCCTCAGCGTCGTGCTTCAGCTTCTGCAGGATCATCGCGGATATCTCCTGAGGCGTGTAGTTCTTGCCGTCGATGGTGACCCTGTACTCAGACCCCATCTCGCGCTTGATGGACTGAACAGTCCTGTCGGCGTTCACTATGGCCTGACGCTTGGCGAGCTGGCCGACGAGCCTCTCGCCCTCCTTGGTGAAGGCGACGACGGAGGGAGTGGTGCGCATGCCCTCCGCGTTGGCTATGACCGTGGTCTGGTCGCCCTCCTGCACCGCTATGCAGCTGTTCGTGGTTCCGAGGTCTATTCCTACAACTTTGCTCATCGCGATTCCTCCTGTATGTCCGTAGCGGCATGCTGCCTTGCGGCAGCGCCGCTGTTCATCCTTCCTACTATGACGCGCGCTGGGCGCAGCACGCGCTCCTCCGCCCTGTAGCCCCTCGATAGCTCGGATAAAACCTTGCCGTCCATGGACGGGTCGTCGACGTCGGAGGTCTCGATCGCCTCGTGAACCGAGGGGTCAAAATTTACTCCCTCGGCTGGGATGACCGTGACCCCCCTTTCCTTCAGCAGGTCTAA
>JAISUL010000060.1 GCA_031272145.1 Synergistaceae bacterium | reverse complement strand
CCCAGCACTTTCGCCAGGTCTTCCGATATGGCATCCGTGATGATGCTCGCCGACGCGGCCGACATCCCATTCCCCGTGATCGGGAAAGTCGCCGTCACGACGCCGCTGTTAGCCGAGTTCTCCGTGTTCACGGCACCCGTGACCTTGAACCAGTCCTGGGGTACTCCGTCGAAGGTATAACCATCCTGCGCCGTCAGGGTTATCTTCGCCGTGTAGACCGTGGCCGGCTTGAACACGCCAGAAGGGTCGAGATTGTTCCACACAACAGATCCGCTGTACTCAGCGGTAGGAGTGATCGCATACTCCGCCTTCTGACCCCATACAGGGGGCGTCGACGGGATGCCGATGGAGTTCACGTCGACGGTCACGCACGTCGCTGGATACGCCGCCGTCACGACCATCTGCGAGCCGTAGAGCTTCGCGGAGACGCTCGTTCCGTCGGGGTGAGGGTCAACATCGAAGCTCGCCGGCGGTACGCCGTTGAACGTGTAGCCTTTCGCTGCGGTCAGCGTTATCGTCGCCGTGTATTGCTCCCGCCACTTGAAGGGATCGTCGTTTGGATCCCACGCGACCGTTCCGGTGTACTGTACCGTTTCAATTGAAACATCTTGTGACGCGCCGACAGCCGGGGCTTCCACGGGAACTGCCGTTTGGGTAACCGGTCTAATGTCAACGTCGCCAGAGCCGGTGCGGTCGAAGGAGACAACGAGGTGTATATCCGCGCTGCCATCGGTGGACTGGGTGCGATCGACAGACACGCCGTCGACCGAGAAGAGGCCTGGGTCCAAGCGCATGAACGTGTAGCCGGTCTTGGCGTTCAAGAAAATGTCCGCGGTGTACGCCACGCCCTCGACGAACACGTCGGCTGAAGTCAGCTCGACGTCCGGGGACAAGGCCGGCGTCCAAGAAATCTCGCCGTTGTCGGCATAGTACTGATCCGAATTCACTGTGAACACGGGGTGATCACCGCTCACAGGCTTCCTCACGTCCGGCACGTCTAAGCGCGTGATCTGCGTCGGTATTTGGTCGATGCCGTTGATGCCCTGCACATTAACAATCGTGGCCTCCATGTCGAGCCCCGGTGCAAGAGTTTTGAGCAGCTTCGCGACGGCAGGGGCACCGCTCACGTCGAGCGAGGAGGAAAACACCACGGTGAGATCGGGGGCTAAGTACCACGACGAAAACGTGACCTTGCCCCCAAGCTTGGAGGTCAGCGCACTTTTGGTAGTAAACGCCGTCAAGTCCACAGAGGCAGCGTACACGTTAAGACTGCCGACATCCACCGTCGCCGGCAGCTTGATGGTCGCGCGATCCACGGTTATACTATCGAAGCTGACCAAGCTGTCAGGAGAGCTCAAGAGCTTCAGAAGTTCGTCCGCGCTCTCCAAGGTGTTGCCTATGAAGGTGACGTTGATGGTCGAGGCACGCTTTGTGCTAATATTGGCAAGCCCTGTCCAAATCACATCCCAACTGACGGTTGGCCACCAACTTGGATCAGGGCTAGGACTGCCTGGGAAAACACCCGCCGGAACCCTTGTCGCAGTGACGTCAAGAGATATGTTGCCGTCCTTGCTGTCCACCCACTCGTTTAGAATGCTACCCAAAAACGCATACGCGTCCGTCGAGTTAATATCCGTGGCCGTGATTTTGTCGAAGCTAACCTCACCCTTAGCTTGCTCTGTAGTGGATGCTCCGTGATCCAGACTATCCAATATAACGTCCTTGTCAAACACGGTGCACAAATCCTTTAGGGATACTCCGTTGTAGTCAAACCTAAGTTCATACGGAGACGCGGTGCGCAACACACTGAAATCGCCTGGCCATACTGGCCATGCGTCAGCCCAGTCCGGGGTTATGCCCGCTGCCAGAAGCGCCAGTGCCAGTGCCAAGGTTATAGAAAATTTTGAGCGTATAAACATCCTTGTCTTCACTCCTCAAGAGCACAAAAGTGCAAATAACTCACCAGGCGAGGCCTGGGTCGATCGAATCGGTAGAAAAGAAAAAACCGGGGCCATAATGAGGCCCCGTGATGTTATTTTCTCCGAGCCATCCACGCGCACATGACGAGCAGACCCACCATGGGCGGCCACGCGGAGCAGCCTTCTCCCGTATCCATGGCGGTGCCGTAACTCGCGGCGAGCTCCCTTTTGAAGAGCAGTATGGGGTCGTTCAGCGTGCCGTTGTCCGCGCCGTCGAAGAGCACAGGGATGCCCTCCACCGACATGGGGGAGCCGTCGCCGTTGACCATTATGTAGCTCAGTGTGAAGGTCATGTCGGAGGCCTCGAAGCTCTTCTTCTCCACGGCGCTGGTGAAATCCTGAAGAAGCTCGCCTCCGTCGGTCTGAAGCTTGTAGAACTCCAGCCCCCTGTTCTTGAGCGAGGTGAGGGTCGGAGAAGACGTGCCCGACAGAACCAGGGTGCTGAGGTCCTCCGCCGTCAGGGTGAAGGTGAACTTCAGGGGCAGCACGTAGGCCTGGCCGCCGGGGTTGCTGCCGGAGGGCAGGGGGACCGTCACGTTGGGGGCGCCCTCGGACATGCCGACGGGGGTCAGAACATCCGAGAACGCGGTCCGGCCTATCTGGCTTATCTCTCCTAGGGACATGACCTGCCTCTCTGGCAGAGTCTCCGCGGCCACGACCGGCTCCCTGCCGCCCAGCGCCTGCCTCAGGGCGGACATGACGTCGGCGGTAAGCAGCCCTGGGGCAAGGGTGATGTCGGCCCTCGTGAGCGGGAAGACCGCGGTCACGACGCCGCTGTCCGCTGCGTTGGTGGCGCTGGCCCCAGTAACCTTGAAGGAGTTCTCCGGCACGCCGTGCACGGTGAAGCCGTTCTTCGGCACGATGGTGATCGTGGCCGTGTAGGCCGTGGCCGGCTTGAAGGACGCGTCATCGGGCTCCCAGGTGACTGTGCCGGTGTACTGGTCGGTCTCGGTTACCCTCTTCGCCGGGGCCACGCCGCTGCTCGGCGGCTCGATGCCGGCGATGTTCAGGGAGTCGATGGCCTGCACGGTCACGGGGAATACCGCGGTCACAGCGCCGCTGCCCGCGGGGTTGGTGACGGATTCGGCGCCATCCACGGTGAAGGAGTTCTCGGGAACGCTGGCCAGGGTGTGGCCGTTCTTCGGGGTCAGCTTGATGTTGGCCGTGTAGATCGTGTTTGCCTCAAAGAACTCGGTCGCCGGCGTCCAGGTGATCGAGCCGTTGTACTGTGTGGCGGACGTGCCTATGGTTATGGGCGGCCTCTTGCCGGTCACGGGCAGGCCGACTCCGGGGATGTCGAAGGAGGTGATGGGCTTCGTGCCGGACTCGAAGAAGACCACCAGGGCCACTTTGTCGCCGGTGTTGCTGGCGGCCAGCGTCTGGGCCTCCGTTCCGTCCACGTCGAAAAACCGGTCGGCCAGGCCGGCAAACGTGTAGCCATTCGCGGCGGTCAGGTTTATCAGAGCGGTGTACGTCGAGTTGAGCTCGAAGGTGAGAGGGGCGTCGGGCAGCCACCTGACCGTGCCGGAGTACTGGGGGCACGATAACTCCCTCACCGGCACCTCGCCCGCGACCGGGCTCTTCACGTCCGGCACGGCGCTCTGGCTGACGGACACGGGCAGCGCTTCCTTCAGCGTCACGTACTTCTGCACGGGGTTCTGCGCGGTGCCGGCCTCCGCTCTGACCACTATGCCGCTCTGGGTCTCGTTGGACTGGATCACCATGAGCGCGTTGTAGAAGTCGTCGTAATCGTAGGTGAGCGCGGGGAACTTGACGATGGCGAGGTTGCCCAAAAACGTGACCTTCCTCGCGAGCGAGGCGTTCAGGTCATCGGTGCCGAACGCCGAGAGTCCCAGCGTGGAATCGGTGGCAACCGCGATGCTTTTGACGTTCAGGAAGACCGGAATCTCTATGGCCGCGCCGTTCAGGATGGAGATTTTCTCGAAGCGGGCGGAGCACGAGCTAGAGCTAAGGAAGCTCAGCAGCTCGTTGGCGTAGGCATTCCCCTGCGTGGTCAGGAAGCTGATGCTGATGCGCAGCCCGTTGGTCAGGGTGCTCTTATTGGCCAGTACCGCCCAGCACTCGCGCCACGAATTGTACTCGTCGGAGGCGTATGGCTCCGGCATAGGGCTCGACGACGCTATCTCGGACGGAACCGCGTCTGCCTCTATGCTGAAGTCGGCGTCCGGCGTCGCGTAACGCGGCACTATGTCCAGAGCCTGAGCCCAGTCGGCGGTGGTTGCCGCCCTGAGGACTCTGATGGTCTTGAACTCGATTGGGTTCAGCGCCGTCATGAGCTCCCCGAACTCCGCAGTGTACGTATACGCGTCCGTCCCGTCGCACGTGAACGTCAAGTCGTACGGGGACGCCTCGCCGCTCACGGCGAAATGGCCGACGACAAGTGGCTCTGCGCTTGAGGCAGATGCTGAAAATAACGCAAACATCAGAATAAATGCCATCAAAAATTTAACGTACGCCCACACTCTTGTTCCACCCCTCCGGCAGACTTGGAAAAGCTTTCAGAACATAGTACCCCAGAAACTAACATAAGTCAATCAGGTTTTGAGCTCCTCGGCAGAGAAAATCGCAGCCCGAGTAAGCAGGACAGCGCGAGCGCGAGCGCGAGCGTGAGTAAAACCATGAACAGGGGCAGGCCCGTCGCGCAGCCGCCGGCACGACCAGCGTCTTGCCGAGCGCCTGCTCCACAGCGGACTTGACGCTGCTGTCGCCGCTCAGCAGCTCCGTGTCGAGCGTCAGGTCGGACGCGGGCGTGGCGGGCTCGAAGCGCCTGTCGTTAGGGTTGCTATTGACGTCCTGCTTGGGCTGGAAGCTGATGCTGAGACGGAAATTGGCCAGCTCCTCCTCCTCTACCCCGACTCTACTCCGGCCCCGCCGTGCTATAATACCCCGGAGCGCGGGACGCAAGCCGCGCGTCTCGATGCGAGGGATGTGTGAAAATGGAAGAAACGAAGGACCCTGGCCTGTTCGACGACGAGGGCGAGGGCGAGCAGGGGACGCCAACGGACGGCAAGGTCATCTCCTTGCCTCTGGTGAGCGAGATCAAGGAGAGCTACCTCAATTACGCGATGAGCGTCATCATCGGGCGGGCGCTGCCCGACGCTCGGGACGGACTCAAGCCCGTTCAGCGCCGAATCCTCTACGCCATGGACGGCCTCGGCCTGAGGCACAGTTCATCCTACAAAAAGTCCGCGACGGTCGTCGGCGACACGATGGGCAAGTACCACCCGCACGGCGACAGCGCGATATACGACACGATGGTGCGCATGGCGCAGCCTTGGAGCCTGCGCTACCCCCTCGTGGACGGGCAGGGGAACTTCGGCTCGGTCGACGGGGACAGCGCGGCGGCGATGAGGTACACCGAGGCGCGGCTGTTCGAGCTTGGCGAGCTCATGCTGGCCGACATCGACGAGGACTCGATAGACTGGACGCCGAACTTCGACGAATCCCTCAAGGAGCCCATAGCCCTGCCGTCCGCCATCCCGAACCTCCTGGTCAACGGCGGGTCGGGAATAGCGGTAGGCATGGCCACGAACATACCGCCGCACAACCTGCGCGAGGTCGTGGATGCCCTGTGCCTGATCATCGACGCCCGCGGGGAGCCGGTCTCGCTCGACGAGGTGATGGCGCTCCTCCCGGGGCCGGACTTCCCGACCGGCGGGGTCATACTCGGGCGCGGCGGCATACGAGACGCCTACGCCACAGGCAGGGGGCGCGTGCTGGTCAGGGGCAGAACCCACGTCGAGGAGGGCAAGCGCGGGCGCGTCTCGGTGATCATAACGGAAATCCCCTTCATGCTGAACAAGACCACCCTCATAGAGTCGATGGTGACGGCGGTGCAGGAGAAGAACGTCGACGGGGTGTCCGACATACGCGACGAGTCCGACCGCGATGGCATGAGGATCGTCGTGGAGCTGTCGCGCGACGGAGACCCTGAGCTCGTCATCCGGCAGCTCTTCAAACGCACCCCGCTCCAGTCCACGTTCGGGGTGATAAATCTGGCCATAGACCGAGGGCGTCCTAGGGAGCTTCCTATTATAGAGATGCTTTCCCTGTTCCTGAACCACCGCCGGGAGGTCGTGAGGCGGAGGACGCAGTTTCGCCTGGAGAAGGCGAGGGCGAGGGCACACATAGTCGAGGGGCTGTCGAAGGCGCTTGGGGACATCGAGCGGGTCATAGCCATCATACGCGCGGCCAAGACCGCGGCAGAGGCGAGGGACGGCCTCATCGAGCGGCTAGGCTTCTCCGACGTCCAGGCGAACGCCATCATGGAGATGCGCCTCCAGAGGCTGACGGGCCTGGAGCGCGACAAGCTGGCCGAGGAGCTCCGCCAGCTGCGCATCGACATGGCGGAGTACGAAAAGATACTCGGGGACGCGGCGGAGCTCGACGGAGTGATACGTGGCGAGCTGTCGGAGCTGGCCGCGAAGTTCGGCGACGACCGCCGCACGGAGATACTCGACCGCTACGAGGAGTCCACAGACGAGGAGCTGATCCAGGAGAGCGACATAGCGGTCATCCTGTCCAAGGACGGCTACTTGAAGCGTCAGGCCTTGGAGAGCTACTCCGTTCAGAGCCGCGGCGGCAAGGGGAGGAAGGGCGCGTTCGTCCAGGAGGAGGACGCGATAAAGTCCATAAGCGTCACCCACACCCACAGGCCCGTCTACTTCTTCAGCAACCGCGGGCGCGTGCTGGCGATCAAGGGGCACATGCTGCCAGAGATGAAGACCGGCAAGGGCAAGCACATCTCGAAGATACTGCCTCTGGAGCCTGGGGAGAGCATCGTGACCGTTCACGGCGGCGAGAACACCGACGGCGTGGGCTACGTGTTTTTCATAACGAAGCTGGGCACGGCCAAGCGCATCGAGCTGTCCGATCTGGCGAGCTCCGACAGGCCGAGGCGCGTCATAACCCTCGACGAGGGCGACGAGATAGCCGAGGTTCGCCTCACGCGCGGCTCGGACGACCTGCTCCTCATGACGGCAGGGGCTCAGGCCCTGCGCGTGTCCGAGGACGAGTTCCGGGCGATGGGCAGGAGCGCGCGCGGCGTGAGGGCGATGCGGCTGGACGAGGGGGATTTTATTATAAGCTGCGACGTGATCGCCGAAGCGCCCAGCGACGCGGCCTCGGATGGCGAGTCCCCCGCTGGGAACTTGCCGCCTGTGGACGAGAGCTACATATTTATATTGAGCGAGCACGGCATAGGCAAGAGGTCGCGCTTCTCGGAGTTCACGCGTCACCACCGGGGCGGCAGCGGCGTGAAGGCGATGAACCTAGGCCCCAAGACGGGCCGCCTCGTGGGCTGCTGGTCTGTGAGCGAGCGCGACGAGCTCATGGCTGTCACGGCGCGGGGCCGAGTCATCAGGGTGGCCCTGAAGGAGACGCCGCTCCTCAGCCGCGTGGCTATGGGCAACATAACGGTCAAGCTCGACGAGGGAGACCAAGTCGCCGACTGCAGCATAATCCGGGTGGACGCGGATCAGTCCAGCGCGCAACCCCAGCCCGGCGCGTCCGAGGAGCAGCCAAATTGAAGTTCGCGAACGACGGAATCCCGACGATAGTGTGCTGCGTCGTCCTGACGGCCGTGGCATTCCTGTTCTCGGTTCCCGCGGCGGCTGCGATGGTTTTGCTGACCGGGTTCGCCCTGTGGTTCTACCGCGACCCGGACAGAGTCACGCCGTCCGATGCTAATGTCTTCGTCTCTCCGGCGGACGGGAGGGTCGTCGAGATAGAGGACTGCGTTCACCCGTTCACCGGCCCTGCCGTGAAGGTCGGGATATTCATGAACGCGTTCAGCGTCCACGTCAACAGGTCGCCCTGCGCCGGCACGGTGGAGTACCTCAAGTACGTGCCGGGCAGGAAGATCGCGGCCTTCGCGCCCAAGGCCTCGGAGGTCAACGAGCGCCACTACGTCGGCCTGAGCACGGAGCACGGCCCCGTCCTCATGGTGCAGATAGCGGGCCTGCTGGCGCGCCGGATAGTGTGCCGCCTCAGGCGCGGTGACGTCTTGTCCGCGGGCGAGCGTTACGGCATGATAAAGCTGGGCTCAAAGGTTGACCTTTACATCCCGCGAGGAGTAAAATTGACGGTTGTGCGGGGCGACAGGCTCAAAGCCGGAAGCTCCGTCGTAGGTGTTTTCTAAGTCTAAGGGGGAACCTCACGGTGCCCCCAAAAGGGAGGCGGCAGTATTTAGATGAGGATTTTCAGGTTCAAGGGATTTAAGGGGCTTAAGGAAAAGGGCAGGAAGGCGCGCCGGCTGACTCCGATCTCGTTCAGGCGTATAGTTCCGAACATGGTCACGAGCGGCAACCTGCTTTGCGGGATGTTTTCGCTGATCTTGGCCGTGAACGGGAGGTTCGTTCCGGCGGCGTGGATGGTGTTTTTCGCGGTTATCTTCGACGGGCTTGACGGCAAGGTGGCGAGGAGCCTGGGCGGCGGCTCGCAGTTCGGGCTGGAGTTCGACAGCCTGGCCGATCTGGTCAGCTTCGGCGTGGCGCCGGGGATCATGGCGTACCTCTCGTCCATGAGGGATATTGGGATGCTTGGCGCGGTGGCCGCGTGCTTCTTCGCCCTGTGCGTCGCCCTGAGGCTGGCGCGGTTCAACGTGGTTCACGTGCCTGGCCCGTTTCAGGGACTGCCCAGTCCGGCGGGGGGGCTGTTCGTTGCCTCGTTCACTCTGGCCGGCGTGTCTCTGGGAGGCCATCTGACCGCCGCAGTCTTGGCCGCCACAGGCCTGCTGATGGTGTCGAGCGTGCCCTACGCCAACCTGAAGAAGCTGACCAAGAAGAGCGCCGACCGCAGGCGTTGCGGGCTCGTTGGGGCGATGGTCACGGCGTCGTTCGCGTTCCTCGGAAGCGCCGCGCCTTTGGCTCTCTTCATTATATATATAGCGAGCGGCCTTCTGCGCTTCGACTGGGGCGAGTGGATGCTCGCGCGAGAATATCAAAATGCTGCCGAGCAACCCTAACAAAGGAAAGGAGTTTAATGCTGCCGCCCTCAGGACTATATACCTGGCCGGCGGCTGCTTTTGGGGCGTGGAGGCGTTCATGGCCCGCGTGCCTGGCGTGGCGAAGACGGTCGTGGGCTACGCCAACGGCAGCACGGAGAACCCCACGTACGACGACGTGAAGTACCGAGGCACCGGCCACGCCGAGACCGTGGAGGTTCGCTACGACCCCCAGCAGGTGTCGCTGGAGGCGCTCTTGGAGCGTTTCTTCTCGGTGATCGACCCCTTGAGCGTGAACAAGCAGGGCGAGGACGAGGGAGTGCAGTACCGCACCGGAGTCTACTACACGAACGGCGAAGACAGGGCTGTGGCCGAGAAGGTCTTCGCCGCGGAGGAGGGCAAGCGCGGCGGCCCTCTGGCCGTGGAGCTCCTGCCGCTGGTGCGTTTTGACCGAGCCGAGGAGTACCATCAGGAGTACCTGGAGAAGAACCCGAACGGCTACTGTCACATACACTTTGGGGCATGAGCCCCCTCGTTCATTTTGGGGCATGAGCCCCCTTCGTTCAGTCTTGACCTAACCCCGCCGATGGGGTATAGTTAGTCAGTCAGGGGAAGCTCGTTCCCCGGCATTAAAATACTGCGCCTGTAGCTCAGTGGATAGAGTGGCGGCCTCCGGAGCCGTAGGTCGTGAGTTCGAATCTCGCCAGGCGCACCAGGTTCAAAAATGAGGCCTACCCCCTCAGCGTTTAACCATGCCTTCACCATGGGCGTGGCCTTCCATGATCCCAATTGTGTGCGATTGGGGCGTTGTTCAGCGACCCCAGCGTGAGCAAGGCGCTTAGCGAGAAAAACTATCTAGCCCAGCGTGTGCTTGGCAACGAGATCGTCATGAGCGAACTGCGCGCGGCCTTGAAAGCCCGTGGAGTTAGCGTCACTATGCCGGAGGCTTTGAGCGTAGCTTACGTTGCCTACGCAGACAAGCTGGTGGAATGCAGGCTGGAATGCCTTGATGGCGCTGGTGGTTTTGATTTTGGTAGGCGCTTCCGCTATCAATTATGCTGAGAACGCTAAGCGCTACAGCGAGATAGCGAAGATTTTGGTTGCGGAGCAGGATAAGGCCATAGGCGGCATGTGGCAGGGGCTAGGGGTAGGGGACAAGAGTTAAGAGGCGGCGCGGAGAACACAGGAGGCTTATGCCGCGGCGCACAAGATCGCGAGGAGCGGCCAGAAGCCCACCGTGCACCAGATGGGTTTGTTTACTGCCCACAGAATATATCGCATGTTCTTGATGATTAGGAAGGGGGTATAATGGGTACCGGGGTGAAGGCGTGGATAAAGCACGAGAGATCGAGGCACAGCATGATGCCGAGAGGCAGGTCAGGAAAGGCGGCTACACGGATGCCGTCCAGATGGCGTGTGCTGCGATCACAAAAGCCGGTGGGAAGCTTGCGGAACGGATGGTTTCTTCACTCGGCACCGTCGACAACAAGGCAGCAAGCCATGTCAGAACCGCAACCACGGATAACGTATTCAATAGAGTCATGAGAATTTCTGGCCCCCAAGTTAGGCACGCCTATGGGCAGCATGGGCCAGACGGAAAGAACCTCGCCCAGAATCAGGTACCCTTGACGCCAGATGACTTCGGGAAAATTGTAGCTGTGGTGAACAACGGCAGCGTTAAGGCCAGCACGAATAAGGGGTACCCTGGGTGGGAATAGACTGGAGTTTAGGGCGCAGCTAGACGGCTTAAATTACACGGTCGTTATGGAAATATCGACGAACGGAAAAACTCTCGACCTCGTTACGATGTGGAAAGAAACGGCGGCCCTGCCATATACGTCCATAACGAATCCCGCGCTCTCGAAGTCGCAGGTAAGCAATGCCGCTACAGGGGGAAGCATAACACGCCATGGCGGGAAAGTCAAGCCCAAAACTACGGCGGCCTGAGGATGATTTTCAGAGTTTCTGCACCGCCACTTTCCCAGCCCGGCCCCTTATCTCCGCCATCTCCAGATCGCACACGGGTGCCGCGCTTTTCTTTACCGCCTCCCCAAGAGTCGTGAAGGACACCCCCGCCTCGACGCAGCGCGCCATTAGGTCGGCGAATATCCCGCTCAGCCGCCCGCCCTCCATCTCGGCGTGGACTGTGTGGACGCTCAAGCTGTCCGGCGCCATCATACCCATGTAGTACTCGACCACGTTCGTATCGTCTATGCCGTCCGCGCCCCATACCTCGTCCAGCGTCGGAAGGGTCGTCGGGATTTGCGGCGTCCGGAATGCATGGCCATCCATGCGGGGCAGGAAGGGAGATGTTCCCCTCGCGTCCGAGGCGTAGTCCAACCCCATGTCGTCCTGGACGCTCAGACTGTCTGCTGACACCTGCCAGCCGGGCGCGGCGCAGCACTTCGGCGCGGCGCCGGTTGCCTCGGAGAAGAGGCCGGCGGCTCTGTCCAGCGCGGCGCGTATCTCCTGCCTCGACATGCTAGGCAGGCAGTCCTGCCACGCGACGTGGTCCCAGCAGTGTATGCCGCACTCGTGGCCCTCGGCGGCGGCGCGCCTCAGCACGTCGGGGTTGGACGCGACTATCATCGGCGCCCGCAGCAGAGTCCCGTAGAACAGCGTCTTCAGGCCGTAGGAGCCGGGCGCGTTCGTGCGAAGCATCTTCCTGAGGAAGCCCTTTCGGAAGATGCGCCTTATCGCCTTGCCGGAGTTGTCCGGCCCCATAGAGAAGAAGAAGGAGGCCCTAACCTTCCTCTCCGCCAAGATGTCCAGCAGGCGCGGGACGCCCTCCAGATAGCCTTTCAGCGTGTCGACGTCGACCTTGATGGCGAGAATTTGCCCCATTATTCCCACTGCGCCTCCTTTATAATCAGCGCTCCGCCGCCGCCGCACGGTATGCCGCCTTGGGGGTGGCTGCCCCCGCCTTCTGACACCGCGGACGACCATATGAAAAGCCTGCGCCCGTCTACGAACGTGAACGCCCCTGGGAACGGGTGGGTCACGGCGCGGACTAGGTTGTGAACCTCGCGGGCTGACCTTGACCAGTCGATGAGGCCGTCCTCCGGGCGCCTGCGCCCGAAGTACGTCGCCTTCGACTCGTCCTGCTCGACTCCGTAGGCGCGCCCGGCTATGATGTCGGGCAGGGCGCGGCGGAGGCATATCCGCGCGGCGGGGATTATCTTGCGGAACACCTCTATCGCCGTCTCGTCCGGCCCTATGGAGACTGCCTCTTGATCCACGATGCGTCCGGCGTCGGGGCGGGCTACCATGTGGTGGAGCGTAACGCCCGTCTCGGCCTCGCCGTTCAGCACCGCCCAGTTGACGCATGCCCGCCCGCGGTACCGCGGCAGCAGCGACCCGTGCATGTTGAACGCCGGCGCCAGAGCCAGAATTGCCTCAGGTATCATGAAACGGTAGTAAAACGAAAATATGACGTCCGGAGCAGCCGCGCGGATCGTGCCGGCCTCTTCTTGTCCAAGGCGCTGCGGCGTCAGTATCACCGGAACTCCCCGCGCCTCGGCCAACTCTCGCACCGAGCGGAACCAGCGCTCCTCGCCAGGGTCGTCCTCGTGAGTGAACACGATGGGGACAGCGACGCCGGAGTCGAGGAGCTCCTCAAGGCATTCGCATCCGACCGAGCTATATGCGAAAACAACGGCAGTCATTTACTCATACACCTTCCTAACGACGTACCTTGGGCGTTTGCGCACCTCTTGGTATATTCTTCCGACGTACTCGCCCTCGATGCCGACGCACAGGATGGTGACGCCGGTCAGCAGGAACAGCAGCGCCAGCAGAGTGAACACCCCCTCGGCCTCAGGCCCGACCAGCAGGCGCCTGACAAGCATGAACGCCGCGAACAGGAAGCTGAGCGCCGATATAAGCAGCCCGGCCATCGTGACGGCCTGAAGCGGCGCCAGAGAAAAGCCGGTCATGAGGTCGAAGTTCAGGCGAATCAGGCGGAGCAGGCCGTACTTCGACGTGCCGCCCCCCCTCTCGCTGTGTGCAACGGCGATTTCGGTTGGGTTAGACGCGAACTTCTGGGCCAGCGCCGGTATGAACGTCGCCGCCTCCCCAGCCTCGTTGATTATGTCGATTATGTCCCGCCGATAGCCGCGCAGCATGCAGCCGTAGTCGTGCAGGGCCAGGCCAGTTATGCGGTTGGTTATGCGGTTCACGGCACGTGACGCGACCTTCCTGAACAGGCTGTCGCGGCGGTCGACGCGAATAGTGCCAACCACGTCGTGCCCCTCGTCGATCAGCTTTACTATTCGGGGTATCTCCTCAGGCGGGTTCTGGAGGTCGGCGTCGAGGGTGACGACCGCGTCCCCCGTCGCGTGCTGGAAGCCAGCCATTATCGCCATGTGCTGGCCGAAGTTGCCGCCGAGGTCGAGTATCTTGAAGGAGTTATCTCCCTCTTGGGGTTGACTAGCCCCTTGGGGTTGACCAAGCCCTGCGCGGCGCGCTTTTTCCGCCAGCAGCATCGCAAGCGACGCGTCGCGGCTGCCGTCGTTCACGAAGATGACCTCATACGGACGTCCGAGCGAGTCCAGCACGGGGAAAAGCCGCCCGAACAGCACGCCGAGCGTCTCCTCCTCGTTATAGGCGGGAATAACCACGGAAACCTTATTATTCATGCTTAAGCACCCTCAGGGGTCTCAGACCCCAAAACATACGAAGCAAGCGCCGCAGCGCCTGTCCATAACACGGACTCGTCCACGTCAAACTCGGAGCTGTGATGCGGATGGCCTAGCCCAGAACGATGATAGAACATCGCGCCAGGCACCAGCGCTAGGTAGCGGGAGAAGTCCTCGGCGCCGGTCGATGGGGCCACGTCCTCAGGGCCGATTAGGAAGTCAGATGACAGAGTCCTTATGACTGCGTTCCTCATGCGCATCACGACGCCCGCGTCGTTCACGAGCGGCGGGAGGTTGCGCGTTAAGCTGGCCTCGGCATGGCCGCGCGCCCCTGCTGCAGCTCCCTCTATGACTGCCTTGGCGCGCTCCATAAGAAAGGTGATGTTTTCGGCGCTGAACGCACGGATTGTCCCGTGCATCTCGCACGTGTCGGGGATGACGTTGTTGGAGGGGCTGGGGCTGCTTATCGAGGCGACCGTGATGACGGCCGTGTCGAAGGGGTTCATCTCGCGGCTGACGATGGTCTGGAGCCGCATAATCGCCTCGGACGCCATGACTATGGGGTCTACGGTCAAGTGCGGCATGGCTCCGTGCCCCCCTCGGCCAATGAACACGGCGTCCAGCAGCGCCGAGGCTGCCATGAGCGGGCCGGGGCGGCAGCCTATGGCGCCCATTGTTCCGCCTTTGCCGGGGAAATCGAACAGGTTCCCGGTGTGGAGTGCGATTATCTCGCCGACGCTATCGAGGGCGCCGCTCTCTATCATCGACTCGGCGCCGCCCGTGGTCTCCTCGGCTGGCTGGAAGATCAGACGAACGCCTCTGAGAGCCAGTTCCCCTGCCTCGGCGATGATTTTCGCGGCCCCGAGCAGCATGGCCACGTGGGCGTCGTGTCCGCACGCGTGCATGCACCCGTTGCGGGAGGCGAAGGGAAGGCCTGTGCGCTCCTCGATGGGCAGCGCGTCCATATCCGCCCTGATGGCGATAAGGGGATGGCCACCCCCCCGCGTGGCGATAACCCCGTGCCCCCGCCCTTGCCCCGGCTTGACGTCCCACGCGTTCTCTAGGGCGTCGGCTATGACGCTCTCCGCGAACGGGAGGTCGTGGCCGACCTCGGGGTGTGAGTGGAGCGCGCGCCTTATGGAGGCCATGTAGCCGTTCAGCTCCAGCGCGCGTGTTCTTACGTCCATTTCCTACTGCCTCCAGCAAAATAAAACTGCCGGATCATTGTATACTAAAGGAAGGTTTATTACTCACCCCAGGGGAGGAAATTTGCCATGAAGATAGAGTATCTTGGGCATTCGTGTTTTTTGATGACGGTTGGGAACTACAAAATCCTGACCGACCCGTTTTTGGACGGGAACGAGCACGCCGCGATCAAGGCCTCGGAGGTGGACGCGACGCACATTCTTGTCTCGCACGGGCACGCCGACCACTTGGGCGATGCTGAGGCCATAGCGGTGCGCTGCGGCGCGACGGTTTACGCCACGGTGGAGACGGCTGCGCTTCTGCCAGACACGGTCAAGAAGGAAGTCGGGCAGCCGGGCGGCTGGGTGCCCACGGCCTTTGGTCGGGTGAAGTTCACGTCGGCTATCCACGGCAGCGGAGCGCCGGGCGGCGTGGCATGCGGCTTCATCATAGATGCCGGGACGATCGACCCCAAGGGCGCCGTCGACCTCAAGGAGTCGGTCAAGGTGTACCACGCCGGCGACACGGCTCTGACGATGGACATGACGCTTTTGGGCGACGAGAGGATTGACGTTGCCCTGCTGCCGATAGGCGACAAGTTCACGATGGGCCCGAGGGACGCGCTGAGGGCGTCGCGGCTGGTACGCCCGAGCATAGTGATTCCGATGCACTACAACACGTGGCCGATCATAGCGCAGGACGCGGAGGCGTTCAAGGCAAGCGTCGAGGCGGACGAGTACCTATCGGAGGCCGAGGTGAAGGTTGTGGTTATGGCCGTGGGTGATTCGCTGGAGGTGTGACGGGGTGGCGAAAAGGACACCGGATGACTGGATTTACGCCGCTCGGCGCAAGCTGTATAAAGCGACGAAGAACATGACGATACCAGAGCGCTTGGCGTACATCAACAAGCTCACCGACCCCATCATCGAGCGCTACGGCCTCAAGGTCGTCAGCGTAGACGACGTTCGGGAAGGCAGGGCTTAGAGACATATGCCATGCGAGAGTACGTCGAAGCCGCACGAGAGGCGAGGCAACAGGGTAGGGCCAGCTTCTGGTGCGGCGAGCGGCACTACGTTGTGGCATCGGACGGGAAGCGCTTTATCCGAGACAAAGCGGCCGAGCGTGAAAAAGAGGGGAACTCTCCCGATTACAGCATGGGGGCAGGCTTTACGCTGGCCTCCGGAAAACCTCTTGCCGATGCTGCCCCTGATGAGTTTGTACTTAAGAACGGCTCCCCCGTGTGGGGGCGTGTTACGGAAGAGCTTGCGCTGGGACGCAGCAGCCCAGGGGAGCTCCGCGTCCAGGTCGGGAATGCGGAAACCGGCCTGATACACGCCAAAAAGCACGAAAGGGAGATTCAAGGGTCGGACGTTCAAATGGGCGAACGGCCGTCGGTGGAAAATTTTATTGACTACATCTTCCAAAACGCCACGTCTTTCCTGCCAATCAGCGGCGGGAAACATTTTATGGTGGTGGAAAGGGACGGAGATAGGGCATCGCCTTGCGCTGTGGTCGCGTGGAAAGATCGGCCGACCGTAGGTGGGCACTACACGCTTATCTCCGTCTACGCCGCTAACAAAAGAACGGTCAGAAAACAGAAGTCGCTTTCGTCTGGAGGCACCGTCTCTCAGTCTCCCGCTCCGGCGCGGGTCCCGCTTGCCTCCGGCACCTCCGCTAGGCCGGAAGGAGGTGTCAGCGTGCGCTACGGGGAAAGCGACTCTGTTGGCCAGAATATACCATAGGCCGAAGCGAAGTGCAAGCCCAATTACTCCTCCCCTGCCACCCGTATCAGCTCGTCCGGCGAGGTCTTGCCCGTGCTCACCGCGTCGAGGCCGATCTCCCACAGGGTCTTGAAGCCGTTCTCTCTGGCTATCTCCCTTAGCTTCGACGCGGCGGCTCCGGCTATGACGGCCTCCTGAATCTTCTCCGTCACGACGAACTGCTCGTAGAGGCCGACCCGGCCGTGGAAGCCGGTGTTGTTGCACTTCGGGCAGCCGACGGGCTCCCAGGCGCTTTGCACTCCGAAGCGCGCCATCGACGGGGGGACGGCGACCTGTTTGCGGCAGGCAGGGCAGAGGCGGCGCGCCAGGCGCTGGGCCACAGTGCCGATTATGCAGCCGGCGGCAAGGTACGGCTCCACGCCCATGTCCACCAGACGCATCAGCGCACCTATCGAGTCGTTCGTGTGGAGCGTCGACAGCACGAGGTGCCCCGTCAGCGACGCCTGAACCCCGATGTGCGCCGTCTCGAAGTCGCGCATCTCTCCGATCATCACTATGTCCGGGTCTTGGCGCAGAATCGAGCGCAGGGCAGACGCAAACGTCACGCCCGCCTTCTCGTTGACCTGTATCTGCCCCACGCCGGGTAGCGAGTACTCGATGGGGTCCTCCACAGTGATTATATTCACCTGGGGCTTCGCCAGCGCCTGAAGGATGGCGTAGAGGCTCGTGGTTTTCCCTGATCCGGTCGGGCCCGTGAAGAGTATCATCCCGTGAGGCCTGTTTATGAGGCCGTCCATGACCTCGCGCTCGTGCGCCTCCATGCCGAGGTCGGTGAGGGTCAGGAGGCCGTGCCCCTTATCCAGCATTCGCATGGCTATTCTCTCGCCGTACTGGGTCGGGACTAGGCCGACGCGGATGTCCACCGCCTGATCGCCCAAGGTTATGCCGATGCGCCCGTCCTGAGGGGCCATGTGCTCGGCTATGTCCATCTTGGCCATGACCTTGATGCGGCTGGTGAGGGGCGCCTGGTGCGTGCGGGGCAGGCGCAGCCTGTCCTGCAAGACCCCGTCCACGCGGAAGCGTATCAGCACCTCGTTCTCGTATGGCTCGACGTGGATGTCAGTCGCGCGCTGCTTCAGGGCGTCAACGAAGAGGCCGTTCACCAGCCTTATGACCGGCACGTCCACCGAGTCGCTCAGCACGTCCTCGCGGCTGAGGTCGTCGATGTCCTCTATGCCCTCCATGTTCTTGACCGCCTCGTCCGCAGCGACGCTCCGTATGTCGTATAGAGTGTGAAGCAGCTCGGAGATGTCCTTGTCCGAGTGGAGCTCGAGCGATATAGGGTAGCCCAGAGCCGCGCCAAGCATCTGCGCCCTCGGATACGCTTCAACCGAGGGAGACCCGATGACCAGCACTCCGTCCTCGATCCTCAGGGGGAGCATCTTCGACAGGCGCAGCACGTCGAGCCCCATGGCCTCCGGCAGGAGCTCGGATATTTCCTTGGCCTCGGGCAGGGGGTGGTGGGAAAACGGGTCGTTGAGGACGGCGAGCGCCGAGTCGAACGCACCCATGGTCGGCGAGCCAAACGCCGGATTATGTCCGCCTGCTGCGTCTGCCGTTAGGCCTGCTTCGTCAGGTTTAGTAAGGTCAACTGCTTCCATCGCTACGCCACTGCTCCTACTGTGTTTTGGCGCTCCGGCGGTAGAGCTCTCGGAAGCGCCTGTCGACTTCCAGCTCCTCCGGGCTCAGCTCGGACTTGTCCACGCCGAAGCGGGTGCTGTCGGACATCGCCGCCTCCTCGGTGACGGCGCGGGAATCCTCGGCGTTGCGGACTATCTGAGGCGTCAGGAAGATTATGAAGTCCACCTTCTCCCTGTCCTTCTCGACCTTCTGGAACAGGCCGCCGATGAGCGGTATGAATGACAGTCCCGGCACGCGGCGCTTCAGCGACCTCTCGACCTCCTTGACCATGCCGCCGAGCACGATCGTCTCCCCGTCCTTGACCACCACGGAGGTCTTGACCTGGCGCTTGGCCGTCACAGGCGTAACGTTGCCTATGGCTGTGAGCAGCTCCTCGGTCGTCTGCTCAATGTCCATCGCTATGACGTCGTCGTTGCGTATGTGGGGCGTGACAGTCAGAGTCAGGCCCAGGTCCTTGTAGTTGTAGCTGTTCTGCACGGAGCTCGGGTTGGTCGTGTCGGCGGTCGTGCCGGACAGGGTCGGGACGACCTGCCCGACCTGAAACGAGCTCTCCTTGTTGTCCGTGCACATCAGGCGCGGCATGGAGAGGATGTTCACGGCGTCGTACTTCTTCAGCATCTCGATCGTCAAGTAGGCGAGGGCAAGAGGCCGGTAGGTCGTGTAGCCCTCCTGAGTGATGCGTCCGGTAACAGGGTCATACTGCGCCGCGACCTGGGTCTGCGACAGGTTGTTGAACCAGCTTATGAACTGCTCCGGTATGCCGCTCTCGCCGAGCGTGCCCTGGGCGCCGAGCAGGAAGTTATCCCACATCTGGCCGCCAAGGATCGACCAGTCTATGCCGGCCTTGTTCAGGTTCGTGACGTTGACCTCCGCCAGGAAGCCGCGTATGAGCACCTGCTTGGGCAGGATGTCTATCTCGTCTAGGATCTTCTTGAGCGCGTCGTACTGAATCTGGGTCGCGGCGAATATCAGGCTGTTCGTGGTCAGGTCAGGCACGACCGTCGGGGTGAACTGGCCTTCTTTGTTCGGCTGGAGCATGGCGGCGGCGGCGAGCACCTTCCCGACCTGCTCCGCCGCGACTGTGGCGTCGATGTTCTTGAGCTTGTATATATGAAAGTCGCCGGTCTTGGTGTCGAGGTCGAGGTCTGCCACCAGTTTGGAGGCCGACGCGATGACCTTTTCCTCGCCTATGACTATGACCTGCTTGGTCGTCGCGTCCGGTATGGCGACCACGCCGCGCAGCGGGGCGCTGGCCTGAGCGGCGGCGTTCACCTGGTTGGCTATGATGGTCGGGTCGCCGAACTTGAGCTTGAGCGTGCGGTGGACGCGGGCAGTGGCCGGCACGTCGAGCTCGCGTATGAACTCCACGGCCTTGTTCACGTCAGTGGATCGCCCCTGAAGCAGCACGTCGCGCCCGGTCGTCAGCGGGATGACCATCACGCTCTGCCCGAAGGCCTGCTGCATAGCCTGCACGATGTAGTCCGCCACTATGTAGCTGAGCGGGATTATGTACGTCGTGGTCTCCTCGCCGGAGCCTGGGCCGCCGCGGCCCTTGTACACGTTGGGGTCGACGCTGTTCCCGCCCTGGACGACCTTGCTGTAGTCCCCCATGTCCTGTATGGAGAACCCGTTGGTCTGCAGGACAGAGACGATTATCCGCCTCGCCTCGGGAAGGGTGCAGGCCTTCGGGGATATGATCGTTATCTTGCCGTTTATGTTCGGCGGGAGCACGATTGTTTCCTGAAAGAGCTCCGACATGAAGCGTATGAACTTCGGCAGTTCCATCTCCGTGAAGTTGAACTGAACCATGCCGGCTCGCCGCATCATGCGCGCGGCGTTGATGAGAGTGCGCTCGTCCTGCTCGGCCTTTTCGGCGGTGGCGGCGTCATCAGTGGCGGCGGTGGTTTTTTTGTCGGAGGACTGGGACACGGCCGCGAACCAGCCGTCGTCGTCCGGCGTGACGTCCCACGACGTGGTGGCGGGCGGCTCGGCTTTTTTGGCCTCGGCCCTGCGCGTGCTCCGTCTGGTGGCGGCGTCAGCCGGCTCGCTCAGCACGACCATGCCTGCCATCACGAGGCACAAGGCAAAAAGCAGAGCCCGCGGCAAGAGAGTGAGTCCCCGGCCCGCCATTATTTCACGTCCGGCAGGTACAGGGTCATCTCGCGGTCGCGGTACTCCACGGTCAGCGTGCGGAACGTGAGCTCCGCGCCCTCCGCCACTGGGATGGAATCCGGGTCGGTAGACCATCTGACCATGTTATCGGTCTCTTTCAAGTCGTGTTTTTCCCCCTTGTCCGGCATATCGCTCTTGGTGAGGAAGTCCATGTAGACCAGCTGGGCTTCCTGCACGAGCTCCCGCTCCACGTCCGCTGCCGCAAGCGAGCGCAGAGAGACGCCTATCAAACCGTAGCCCGCGGCGGCGGTCATGCCGACTATCACCACGGCCACCAGCACCTCCATGAGCGTGAACCCGCGTCTCATTTCACCACGTACTGGAGGGCCTGGCTGTTCCCTCCGCGCTTTATGTCCAGGTCGAACCTGTCGCTGTTCATGAGCGAGTTGACCGAGTTAGTTATGTCCATGACGTTGTGGAGCTGAATGCCGTTGATGGAGTTTATCACGTCTCCGCGCTTGACGCCCAGGCGGTTCAGCAGGCTGTCCCTCTGTATCCACTGGATCTGAAGCCCGTTTCCGTCCGAAGAGGGGCGGATGCGCACCTTTTTCATCTCGTCGAACGGGTTCTCAAGAAGCGTGTTGACGAGCTCGCGCGTGACCTCGCCAGGCGTGCCCTTATCCGCGTCCGCCGGCACGACCTGCTGAGCCGCGGCTGCCGCCGCAGGCTGCGGGGCAGGGGCGGGCCTATCCCTCGGGGCAGGCGCGGCCTTCTTGGCCGGGGCCGCCGCTACAGGCTGCCTCACGTAGAGCTCCTTCACCACGCGGTCATCCCCCTTGGCGAAGACCGCCTCTATGTAGTCGACCTTTTCAAGAGTGTACACGTCGAAGCTGTCCCCAACCCCGACCACGTAGAGCTTGCCTTCGCTCTCCAGCCACGCCAGAAAGCCCGGCGCCGTGCCGCGCAAGATCGCCGTTGCCAGGGAGCCCACTATCTGGACTGTGTCATCGCTGACGGCCTGAGCGGTCTGATCCGCCGACGCCGCGTCGTCCTCCACGACCAGGTGGCTCGCCCTGAACGGGTTCGCGCTCAGAAACGCCGACATCGTAATCGCCTTGGAGTCGGACTTCGCGGCCGTGGCCGAGGCAGACGCAGCTGCAGCCGGCCTGTTTTTCTCGTTGACGGAGTCGAGGTAGAGGCCAGCGCAGGTCACGCAAAACCACCCGACCGTGCCTCCGAGCATGACCGGCAGAACCCATGCCCAAGCGCGGGCGATCCTTCCGTTGCTCTCCTTGTTGTCCAGCGCCGGCTTGGCGGCCTTGTCCGCACTCTCCGGCTGAGCCTTGCGGCCCTTGCCAAAGATGCCCCCCAGCCCGCCTGCGAAGCGTGGGGTAATAAAGCTCTTAAAGCTCTTAATTTTCGCACCAATCCGGCTCGTGGGAATCACGTCCTATCGTTGGGCGCGCGGCGCATAACCCAGTGGCCTGGCGACTCCTGCGTGATGGGCAGCATTTTCCCTAGGTTGGAGAGAGTGTCCGTCTCGAACGCCTCGTCCTTCACGTTCATCGACACCTCAGCTCGGACTATCGGGCGAGGGGCGCCCATATTCAGGAGCATGAGGCCGGACAGGGAGAGGTCGCCGTTGCTGCGGATGCCGTCTATGAGGATCCCCCCGAGGCCGACGGACACCTCGGCGCGCCCGTCCCCGAACGAGACGCCTGGCATCTTCTTGGCCAGCATGGATATGTCCCCGACGGCGGCCCCGGTGAACGACAGGTGGAACGTCGGGGCAAGCGAGAGGAGCGACGCAGTCGGGTCGAGCCTGACGGTCAAGCTCTCGCAGGACACGTCGGCCATCCCCGCCAGCCGCTGGAGCTTCAGTCCGCGCACCTCAAAGCCGCCCGACGCGTCCTTCACAGATGAGTAGGACACGGTGGCCGTCTTAGAGGCACGAATGATGACGCTTTCCCCGATCTGGCGCCAGGGCATGAAGAACCACGCCGCCGCGCAGACCCCGGCGAGGAAAAGCAGCCCCTTAAGAATGATCTTGATCGTCCTCATGGCCTTCCCCTTCTATTTGTTGGCCATCCCTGCCTTTTTGGGCCATCCTTGCCGCGAATTGCCGACATTGTAGCATCAAAAGCGAATATCGACTCCGTGTTTTTAACTAGATTCGCCGGACGGAGCGGGAAAAAAGGCGCAGCACAGTCCGCCGGCGACTGTCACAGGAAGGAACTGCGCCATGTGCGAGAAGAGCGCGGCGGCCAGCGCCTCGTCGGCTTCGACGCCGAAGCCCCTGAGGGCTGTGACCATGAAGGCCTCGTAGACCCCGACTGCGCCGGGCGACGCGGGCAGCAGCATCCCAAGCCCTCCGACGGCGAACGCGGACACGACCCCCGTCCATGAGAGGCCGAGCTCCGAGACCGAGTTCAGGCTGAGCGCCGTCTCCGCGCAGTAGCATGACCACGTCGCGAGGGAGGTGACTGTGAGCCAAGCGACGCGGCGCGGGGACATGTTGCCCAGAACCCCCGCCAGCCCGCCCGACACGAGGCCGTGAAGGACGCCGCGCCCGAAGAGCCCGGCGAAGCGCTCGGCCAGGTCAGGCCTCCGCCTGAACAGCACGAGCAGGCACCACCCTGCCGCGAGGCACGCCGCGAACGCCGCGACGGTCCCGCGCATGTCGTTGAGCCAAAGGAACCACAGGCTGAACAGGGCGAGCACGTTCACGTCGAAGAACCGCTCCATGAACACCATCCCGAGAGTTTTTTGAAAGGGTATGCCGCCGGCGCGGGAGAGCCAGAGGGCCTTCGCGACCTCGCCGGCCTTTGCGGGGAGTACGTTGTTCACAGCCAGGCACGCGAGCGTCGCGCCGAAGGCCGAGCCGAAGGAGAACGGCCCCATGCCCGGCGGGCTCATGCGCGAGAGCCTGAGCCCCATTATGGCGTAGGCCACGAACGACACCGCCACGACCGCGCCCATCGGAAGTATCGGGTAGCGCGACAGCACAGCCCATAGGTCGCCGAGCGGCACGCCCCGAAAGGCGTAGATAAGGCACAAAACCGACACGCCGTACTTGACGCAGTTCCACAGGACGCTCCGGCCCCGTTCACTCATGTTCTTCCGCTCCCGATCCTAAAATTTCCAACGGCTCAGTATAGCAGATGTTAGAATTGCCTGAAAGGAGGCGAGTATTAAATGAGGTTTCTTCACATGGCCGACCTCCACATCGGGAAGTCGGTGAACGGCTTCTCAATGCTGGAGGATCAGAGGCACATCCTGAACGCGATGCTGAAAATGACGGAGGACATAGGCCCGGACGCGGTGCTGATAGCCGGCGACGTGTACGACAGGCAGACGCCCGGCCCGGAGGCAGTGTCCATGTTCGACGACTTCCTAACGGGCATGGTCCGAGCCGGGGCGGAGGTCTTCATCATAGGGGGCAACCACGACTCGCCGGAGCGCCTCAGCTTCGGGTGCCGAATCATGACTAACGTGCACGTCTACTCCGTGTTCGACGGCAGCGTCCGCTCGGAGACGGTGCAGGACGAGTGGGGCGAGGTCGTCATACACATGCTGCCCTCTCTGCGGGTCTCCAACGCCCGGCCGTTTTTCGGCGAGGACTGCAGCGACCCGGTGCGCACCGTGATGTCCAAGCTGAGCCTCGACCCCGGCAAACGGAACGTCATCATGGCGCACCAGTTCACGTGCTCTTCGACTCCGCCCATGCTCTCCGACTCCGAGCTGTCAGTCGGAGGCAGCGACTGGGTTGACTTATCCCTGTTCGAGCCATTCGACTACGCAGCCCTCGGCCACCTGCACGTCCCTCAGGCGTTGAGGCGCGAGAGCCTGCGCTACGCAGGGTCGCCGCTGAAGTACTCGGCCTCGGAGTGCCGGATGAAGGGCGGCGAAAAATCCGTGCCGCTCGTGGAGCTTCGGGAGAAGGGCGACGTGTCCGTGACGCTTCTGCCCCTGACGCCGCTGCGAGACATGAGAATAATCAAGGGGACTCTGGCAGGCCTGCTCGCTGCCAGCACGGAGTACGACTACGTGCACGCCGCCCTCACGGATCGGGAAGAGGTGCGCGACGCCTTCGGGCAGCTGAAAAGGGTCTACCCCAACATAATGAGCATAGAGTGGAGCGGGATAGCAGACGCACAGGCCGACGCGTATGCTGACGCAGTGCCGGCTGACATAGCCGCGCGCGACCCCCTATTGCTCTTCCGCTCGTTCTTCGAGGCGGCGTGGGGCAGGCCGATGAACGAGGAGCAGGAGAGGATCGCGCGCGAGGCCATGAACGAGGAGTTATAATTTTATTGCCGCTTGCTTGACTGCGGCATGGGCAGGTCCCATGGGCGCTCGAACGGGTCTTCAAACCGGTACTGGCCGAACGACGACGGCGTGCGGGGCAGGGCGTTCAGCGATACGTGCAGGGTGAAGTAGTCGTCGTCGCCGGACGTGCGGTCGTCAAGATACGAGAGCTCCCACTTCATACAGTCCGTGATCCATTGCAGGGCGTAATAGGCCTGGTCCACCAGTTCGCCGTTGAAGTCGTAGCTTCCCTGAGCGGCCAGGAACACCTCTTTACCGAGGGGGAAGCGCACCTTCTGCCGCACCTTCTCCGCGTCGTATCCGTAGTACTGGTCCCACTCCATAGGCGAGCTTCCCCATGCGAAGCGCCGCTCGTAGCCGGAGCCTAGCTCGAACGCCCCGAGGCGCCACCTTATGCCCATGAACCCGCGCAGAACCTCCTGGTTCATGTCGTCGGCGTCGTCGTAGAACCATGCGTTGTAGCGTATGTTCCAGAAGAGGTTCGGCGCCGACGCCCTGGGGAACGACGATGAAAGCGGCACCTCGACGTAGCTCCTGGCCTCGGGCCCGTAGCGCATCACCGTTCCGTCCGTCTGCTCCGCGGGCGGGAACTCCTCGCTGTACCGTCCCCAGGACGCGCCGAGCCGGAACCAGCCGAGGTCGAACGCCTTGTCCCTGAACCACGGGGTCAGAACGCTGAGCTCGCCGTGGCGCGTGACGTAGCCCTCGTACTTGTAGAAGGCGTCCTTCTGGTCTCCGATGTACTCCCTGTCGATCCAGTTCGCGAAGACGCGCCATCCGTAGCGATCGTAGTACAGCGACCCCCTGACCGTGTGTATCTTCTCCGACCACGCGCTGTGCCACGCGTAGCTAGAGCCTAGCATCACGCCGAAGCCGCCGCCCAAACCCTGCTCGAGCTCGGCTGTCCACTCAAGGTTTGCGTCGCTCCAGTAGGCCAGGCCCAGGGCGATCGAGCCCTGCCTGTCCGGGTCGCGGTCGTTCCAGCTAAAAGCCCCGCTCAGGCCTCCGCCCGTCCCCTTCTCGCTGCTTCTCTGTACGTATGGAAATATCGAGCGCTTCATGCCCAGGCGGTCGATTCGGATTATGTAGTCCATGGGGTAGGTCAGGATGTAGGTATTGCCGAGGTAGATGCGCGGCTTCTTGGCGACGGCGACTCGGCCCGGCGTGAAGATGACGCGCTTGCTCTCGAGGCGGTAGTGCGGGTGCTCCAGCGCGCACGTCGTGGCGACTGCGTCGTCCCAAATTATGACGTGTGTGGCGTCCCCCCGCCGCCTCACCATGCCGAGCGACTCGGCCATGTCGTAGGGCATCACCTGAATGCTGCCCCCATATATGTAGAGAGTCCCGCTGCCTATGGGGGCAGAGGTCTTGACGCCTGTCATTACCCCCTCGCCCGTGTTCATGTCGTACTGCAGTCCGTCGCCGCGCGCCTCTCTGACCTCGCCGGTCTTGGCGTCGTTCACGCGCAGCAGCACCGACTCGCCTGGCATGGGGGACGCCTTGACCTTGTTCGACACGGCGTCGTAGTCTATCCGCTCCGCCTCTATTGTGACCGCGTCCCCGTAGGACAGAACCGCGCCGCCCTCCGCCGTCGCCCTGCCGGTCTCGTCCTCGTAGACCACCGTGTCGGCGTCCAGCGTGACCTGCCTGAGCGGAATCTGAGCCTCGACACCGTCAGGCGCCGAGACAGCAGCCTCAGTTGGCGCAGTTGCCTCGGCTGGAGCCGGCGCTTCAGCTGCGTCGACCCGGCCCAAAAAGACGAGCAGCAGGCAGAGCAAGATCGGCAATAATAAAAATCGCGTGCGGGTTATTCTTTCGTTTGTGTTGTCCATCTGAGGACGCCCCCTCTGTCAAAAAAAATAACTCCGGAGCGGTCAACTCTAGCCGCGTCCGCTGAAATCGAAATATCGTCGCCGCTTAGCAGAATCCCGTCGGGGAACGATAAAGAGGCCTCGCCCTCGACCCGCGCGTAGGAGAGGCGCGGCCCGCTGAAGTCTATCGGACGCCCGTCGAACTCCAAAACGCCGCGGGGACGGAACAGGTCTCCCGACTCGCCGGCCTCGGAGTAAACCCCGTAGTCCCCGAAGACGCGCCACCTCTGGTCGTCCCCGCTAGAAACCGGCTCCCGCGACACGTCGACCGACGTGAGAGTCACCACGCCAGCGCGCCGCTCCGCGCGGAATATCGACACCTGCCATAGGTCGCCCGACACCTCGCGCTCGAACTCCAGATTCTCCATGACGACGCCTGGCATGTGTTCGAGTGCCTCGCGCAAAAGCGCGTCGCCGAGCTCTATATCCCTGAAGACGTACTGAACCATAACTGCCACCCCAAGCAGGACGAGAACGACGATCAGGCGCTTTTTCATGCCGTTACCAAACTATTTTCCACTCGGAGTCCTCGCGCGTCAGGCCGAACGACCGCTCGATCAACACGCGAAGCACCAGCAGGCGCTGAACCGCCACGACCTTCACCCGATCGATGGACGGCCACTCAAGCGTGTACCCGTCTCCCACCGCGGCACGGAAGTCCGACGCGCCGCGCGTCTCGATCGTGAAGCGCTCCAGCGGAACCCTGCGCTGCGTCTCCGCCGACAGCATCCGGTACATCTCATCAGGCTTGTTCTCGACCCATAGGCTCAGGAACTTCCTGACCGTCCTGTCCCGCGATATGTACGAGGCCTGCCGCTCCGCCTCCGCAGAATTGGAAGACGCGGTTGTGCCCCCGGTGTCCGCGGTGTCACTGACATCTCCGGCGTCACCGGAGACCGCGGCCGGGCGCTTTCTGTTTCTCAGAGCCTCGACGAACTCCGCCATGCTCTGCGTTTCTTCGCCCTCGTCCTCCGGCTCTATCGTGACCGTCGGCATGGGCGGCGGGGTCGGGGGCGTCGGGCGCTCTATCTCCACAGGACCCGTCGGGCCGGGGGCTTTCGCTTTTTTATCGGCTGCTGCGGGCTTGGGCTTTGGAGGTTTCGGTGCCTCTTTCACCTCTGCCTTTGCCACCGCTTTTTCCTCTTTCGTCGGGGCAGATGGCAGGTCGACTATCACGACGTCGTCTTCCTCTTCGGGCTCGACCTCGACCACGACGACGGGAGGCGGAAGCGCGCCGTCGAACGCGAAGAGGCGCTCGTCGTGCACGCCCATGCCGCGCACGGCCAGGGCAAAGCTGCCGTCCTGCTTCGGGAAGAACACGAAGCCCTGGGCGACGCCGCTAACCGAGCCGTCCAGAGTTCGGTCGTAGCGGATGGGCTTGACCCTGGTGCCGTCGGGCCTGATCAGCGCGACGTTGTCGGACAGGGGCGACAGGTTCACGGAGCGCCCGAAGGCGTAGACCGTAAACAAAAACGCCTCCGCCGATCCGAGCGACAGGCGCGACACGAAGTCCGACCTGAATGCTATGCGCTGAGCCTCCGACATGCCCGACCTCTGCGCCTCGGCCTCGACCCAGGGAGCGATGAGGCTCTCAGGGTAGTGGACGACCCAGACCAGGCAGTCCCTCCCCCAGTGGAAGACCGTCTCGCCCTCCAGGATTCGGATGGTCTCTTCAGCCGGGTTCTCATAAGCATAAGCAGGTATGGCCAGCGCGAGCGCCAGCGCTACAACTGCAACATACCGTTTCATTCAACCTTTTGCTCCGCCGGAAGCTCGATGGTCTCGCGCTCCACAATGGTCGATGAGGTCGTGGACTTAGATGACTGGGAGGGACGTGCCTGCGACGCCGGGGTCATCGTGGTCGTCTTCACGGTCGTGGTGGTTGTCGTCACGGTCGTCACCGGCACTATGCTTTCGCGTATCGTGGCGTTGGGGTCCACCTTGAGGCTGTTCGGCACGGGGTAGCCTGAGACCACCGCGTCGCCCGACGTCTCCAGGAATATCGTCGAGCCCTCGGGTATCTTCAGGGCGTTTCCGCGCACCGCCGCTCCTGCCACGAGGCCAAGAGGCCCGAGGAGAACTGCCCCGCCTATGCTGGCAGCGCCGGCCCCGATTATGCCTCCCTCGCCCTTGTCCGGCGCCTGCTTGGCTAGCTCGGCAGCTTTTTTAGCCGCGTCGCCGACGGTCACGAGCGGATGCTGAGGCCCAAGCGCCATCAGCGAATGGAAGTCCACCCTGACCTCGCCCGGAACCCCGAACGCCCTCGGCTGCTTGACCTCCCGGACGCGGGCGTCGACCAGAGTCCCCCTCGGAGCGATCAGCGTGTTGTCGAGAAGCAGGTCGTTGGTCAGAGTGAGCCAGACCGGGTCGCCCTTTCGCGACTTCGCCGGGCTTAGCTCCGCCAACAGGCGCGTCTTCAGCACGGTGGCGCCAGGCAGGACGAGCTCCTTGAACGTCACAGGGTCGGAGACGAGCGTCCTCAGGATGGTCTCAAGCCTCATCGCTATGGGCTGGCCGTAGCGCATGTCGCCGCTCAGGTCGGTCTCGAGGGCCTCGAGCCGCTTCAAAGCCGCCTTCTGCACCTGGACGCTCTGACCGACGATCCACTCCGCCACCCCGAGCTTGAACAGCATCGACGGCTGGTCCGCCGTGCCAACCTCCAGGAAGTTCAGGATCGCCGTGTGGCGCTCCGATATGCTGCCAGGCAGACTGCGCCCGAACAGGTCCTTTTCGACGGCGTTCAGCCGGTCGATCAGCCCGCCCTTGCTCGGCTCGCCGTAGAGGATCGTCTCGATGCGCTCCATCATCTGCATGGACGAGCTCTTCTCCTCGGCAGCCGCAACCGAATCAGCCGCAAGCGCCGGCTGAGATAGCGGGCAAAGCGAGCAGTAAAAGACCGCCAAAAGCAAAACCATAATCCGTGTTCTCATAAAGATGCTCCCTCCTCGTGTTTTGGATGTGCGGCCATTGTACCACAGCGGCCTCTCATATCTGGGCAGACCAGAGGCTGCCGAGCGACTCCAGCACCCTCACGCCCACCTTGCGCCGCTCCCATACCGACAGGTCGACCTCCTCCGATGCGCTCAGGTCGGACAGGAACTTGTCCGCGAGGGTCTGGCAGACCGCCTGGTCGTATATGAACGCCTGAACCTCGAAGTTTATCGCGAGGCTTCGGTTGTCGAGGTTGGCAGTGCCGACCGAGGCGACGCTGCTGTCCATCACGAGGGTCTTGGCGTGGACGAAGCCCCCGCGGTTGTAGCGCCACACGCGCACCCCGCTCCGCAGGAGGTCCTCTATGTTGGCCCGCCCCGCCCAGTAGGACAGGAAGTGGTCGGCCTTGGCCGGCATGAGTATCCTGACGTCGACGCCCGACAGAGCGGAGGACTTCAGCGCCTCCAGAATCGCCGCGCACGGGACGAGGTACGGGGTGGTGATCCATATCCTCTTCCGCGCCTCGGCTATCATAAGGAAGTACATCTTCTCGATGGCGTGCCACGCCGCGCCCGCCTCGCCCGGCACGATCTGAACAGCCGAGTTGGGCGAGTTGGGCGTGCGCTGTGCGCCGCCCTTTTGTTCATAGGAGTTAGCCTGTTCACAGGGGCCAAATGATCCCTTTCCCTTTCCTTTGCTTCCCGCTGCCCAGTCGCGGCGGAAGACCTCGTCAAGGGCCTGCACCGGCGAGCCGCGCAGCATCAGGTGAGTATCGCGCCAGTGCCCGAGCCTGCCCTCGCCCATGTACTCGGTTCCGACGTTCAGGCCGCCGGTGAAGGCCGTCTCTCCATCTACTACTATTATCTTCCGGTGGTTGCGGTAGTTCACGCTTCGGAAGAACGGCAGCGACACCGGCATGAACACCCTTGCGTCGACCCCCGCCTCCCTCATGTTGTGGATCAGGCGCCCTATGTTCCAGCTCCCGACCCCGTCGAACATGGCCTTCACGGTCAGGCCGTCCCGCGCCTTCGCCGACAGTACTCCCGCTATCTCGCGACCCAGCCTGTCGTCGCGGAAGATGAAGTACTCCAAGTGGATGTACCTATCGGCCTTTTTCAGTGCGTCGAGTATCGCGGGGAACGCCTCGGCCCCGTCGAAGAGCGGCTTTACCTCGCCCCGCCTGACCTCGGCACCCGACGCGCGGAAGGCCAGAGTGGCGGCGCGGGCCACGGCGTTCGGCACCCCTCCCTCCAGGGCGGGGCGGTCGACCGACGGCACGGCTCGCGTCGGCTTGAAGAGCCGGTGGTTCTTGAGCCGCCTCATGTCAGGCCCCAGAAAAAGGTAGAGGGCTATGCCCAAAACGGGGAGGAATATGAGAGTCATAAGCCAGAGCAGCGTTCCGTCGGGGTTGCGGTGCTCGAAGAAGATGAAGACAGCCGCGCATAGGCCGTAGGCGAAGATTATGAATGGCAGGAAGCCACGAACTGCGGCGAGAAGGAACGCGCCTGCGTGCCCTATGTCCTCAATCCGGCTCGGCGACCCGATGAGCGCGACCAGCAGGCCGAGCGTAAACGCCGCTAGTGCCGCGGCGGCGATCGTCTTTATATGGACGTGTTTCAGCGCGCATCCCTCCGTGAGCGAGAAAAAGTCTTGCAGTCGGAGATTTTATCAAAACTTCCTGCTCACGGTAAGGTAAAAGCTGCGGCCCTCAAGCGGATACCAGTTCATGCGCTCTGGTGCTGAGGGGGTCGTCTTCAGGCCTATGCCAGGCCCATCGTTGAAAAGGTCGTTCACGCCGAGCGCCACGTCTGTGTCCCCGTTCGTCCACTTCACCCCGACGTTCAGCAGGCTCATGTCGTCGTAGCGCACCAGCTCGTTCTGATCGAAGTAGTTGGCCCCGACGAACCGCCACTCCACGAACGCGGAGAGCCTGGCGCTGAACTCCCTGGTCACCCGCGCCGTCCAAGCCCACAGAGGCGCGTTTGGCAGCCGCTTGTCCTCGCGGTAGCTGTCCGGCGTCTCGTTCAGGGCGCTCATCCAGGTCGCGGAGAGCGACAGCTTCCACGGGCCCTTCACCGCCGTTCCCTCCAGCTCCACGCCGTTGACGGAGGCCTTCGCTATGTTCTCGTAGATGCCGTAGCGCGGGCTCGTCATGATGAACTCGATCAGGTCGTCCGTCTTGCGCCCGAAGTACGTCAGCGATAAGCTGACGTCCGCGTTCTTCACGGCTCCGTGCCAGGCAGCCCTAGCGTCCCACTGGAGGCCAGTCTCCCATTTCAGTCCGGCGTTCGGGCGGATCGTCGCCCCGTCGCCGTAGCGCTCGTAGAGGTTCGGCGCGCGGGAGTAGCTCCCAAAGGTGGCCGAGAAGAGCCACGGCTCCGACGGCCGGTACTCCAGCGCCGCAGCCCACGCCGTTTTCGACTCGCCGTCAGAGGAATCCCATCGCACCGATGGGGTAAGAATAAGCTTCCCGTCCCTTGTCAGTGCTATTGAGTCCTGCACGACCGCCCGCCATACGTTCTGGTCGAAGCGCGGCGTGCCGAGGTACATGTCCACTATGTCGCCCCGCGCGTCGAGCGTCTCCCCGCTCCACTCGGCCAGAACCTCGACGAAGTGCCTCTCGCTTGGCGACCACGACGCGTTCAGCGCGGCGGAGAGCCGTTCGGTGATGTACTCGTTGTGCCGCTCGCCCAGCCCTCCGAGAGTTCCGTCCGGGTTGTCGTAGACCCTGCTGCGCCGCATCCATCCTAGGCTCCAGCCCCAGTCGACTGCCCCGGCGCGGCGCGAGTTGGAGATGGACAGCTCAAGCTTGTCTGTATCGAGCTCGGCCCCCCTTGGCGACGTCGGCTTATCGTTCCCCGGCGCCGGCAGGGGCAGGTCGCGGTCGTCCCTGTTCCAGTTCAGGCGCGCTGCCCAGCCGCCGTCCTCCCACTTGAGCAGCACGTCCGTCATGTCGCGCCCGTTGTTCTTCCTGTCGGCGTCGTAGTCGTCTGCCGTGTTGTAAGGCGTGCCGTTGTCGTTCCTATATGGGAAGTCCCCGCGAGTCCCCGCGTGGTTCACAGCCGCGAGAAATTTTCCCTTGTCTTTATCCTTTCCCGTTCCGCCGGAGACCGCCGCGCCGAAGCTGACCTCGCCGAACGACCCGATCCCCGCCTTGACGCTGGTACGAGCCTTCCCCGATTCGGGCGCGCGCGTGACGACGTTGATGACTCCGCCCATGCCAGCCTCGGAGAAGCGAGCCGGTATGTAGCCCCGATAGACCTCGACTCGCTCGACCTCGCCAGCAGGTATGGCCGAGAGGTCAACAGCCGCGTCGCTCCCGGTGTTTTGAAGCACTCCGTCGACGTAGACCGCCACCTGAGCCGAGGTGCTGCCGCGCACCGACGCCACGGTGTAGGCCCCGCGCCCGCGCAGCCGTATGACGTTCAGCCCCGGCACATGTTCGAGCATATCCGGCAGAGACCGGTTCTCGCCCTCAAGCTCGTCGGCGTGCACGACCGTGACGCTGCCCGGCGACCTGTATCGATCCTCATCGATGCGCGAGGCCGAGACGACCTCCTCGTCAAGCTCGACCGTCTCAGCCAGGCATGGCTGCGTGAACGACAAGAGCAAGGCCAGTGCTGCGATCGCGGCAAATAAAGAGGAGGCCGGGGTAGACAAAGCCCCCCGGCCCGTTAGAAAGGGCATGAAATCCCGTTCGAGAGATAAGGAGGTGGAAACCCTCGTTCGGGTGAAGTATAGCAATGTTAAGCACTCCTCCTGGGCCTGGGCCTGAGCCTGAGCCTGAGCCTAAGTAAAACCCAGGGAGCAAGCAGGGCAAGCAGCCCCGCCGCCCCAAAGACGCCGCACCCGCCGCTGCTGCCGCCGGGCTGGGGGGTGGAGGAGGACGGGACTATGGCGATCGAGTAGGGATAGCCGCCGAGGTCTTTGTTATCGAAATCGATGTGACCGTCGCTTCCATATATCCGAATCTCGTCCCCGATCAGGGCGACGATAACGTTGTTGTAAGGGTCATACTCGACCCGAGGAGGGACGTAGCTCGTCGTCTCTACCGTGTCTACGCTTACTACATTGCGCGCATCATGGTCTACCGGCGTCGAGTAGAGCGTCTTTTCGGAGGAGGCATAATTGACGCCGATGAAGTAGAGTTTCGATCCGTCGTAGCAAACGGCGGCTATCTCCCCTACGTTGCTGGGAAGTTCTAGTGGTTCTGAGCTTATGCCTCCAGATGAGAAGGTCACGATGTCGATCCCACCGACATTACCCGACTCCTGAGCGCCGCCGTTGTAGGCCACGGCGATTTTGTCCTCGCCCACCGCCACTATGCCAGCCATATCGGAGGCGTTTTCGCCGACCTCTTTTTTGCCGAGTTCTTCCATGCTAGCGCTCAACTTCATAATGACGCTTTGCGCGTAGTCATATGGATAGTCGCCGCTCGCCAGCGTGAAGAGGGCGTAGAGGCTGTCGCCGACGGCCGCGACTTTTACAGCGTGGGAGGTGTTGCCTTCAGAGGCTGTATAGGAATACGACGTGTTAGTCGGCATATAGTCGGTCGTGTTAACCTCCACAACAGGCCCATTCGTCGCCGGAGCATACAGCCCATTGTCAGCTACGTACAGCTTGCCGTTCAGCATGGCCGCGTCGTAGGTGTTGTTGATGGTGCTCCAAGCTGGGTTAAAGAGCACATCAGACGGCTCCGACGGACTGAATACGTACGCCCTGTCACCGTCCGTTATGTTGTGCTCCACCAACAGGACGCGGGCAGCATCACCCTCGCCTAACGAGAACAGCGCTGTGTCCCCCCCTAGTAGCGCGAAGCCCTCGACGAGTTTGGCCTCAACCTTAGCCAGCGATATAGCGCCGAGCGCGCCGTTCGTGTAGTCCGACGTCGTGTACATCACGTCCGCCCCCGCCGTCCCGGTCAGCGCCGCAACCACAAGCGCAACGGCGAGCATTTTCCCAGGCCTAAGCCTAAAAAGCTTCATATTTATATACCCCCTCGGCCGTTAAGCCGAAACGTTATAGGCACACGGGCGTAAAGCGACCCGACGGCGGTGAAGCGCCATTTCCTTACCGCCGACACGGCCGCCTCGTCCAGTGCCGCGTGCCCGCTGCTCCTCTCGATCTTCACGTCGGAGACCGAGCCATCCCTCAGAGCTATCAGAAGCGTAACCGTACCTTCCTCCCTTCTTTTGCGCGACATGACCGGATAGTCTGGCCTGACCCTCTGGACGGCGCCGAGCTCGGATAGCTCCCTCACGCCGGACGCAGCGGCGGAACCGCGGGCAGCGCCTGACGCAGCATTTGGCATGGCACCGGCGGGCGGCTGGGCAGCTGCCTCATGGCCGCCTTCAGACGAGGGCTCCTGCGCTCTCGGAACCGGCTCGGCCTTCGTGACGGGCTTGGGAGCAGATTTGGGGACAGGATTAGGGGCAGGCCTGGGCTTGACAGGCGCAGCCTGAACGGGCGCAGCTTGAACAGGTGCTTGGACAGGTGCTGCCCGCTCCGGCGCGGCGAACATGATGGACACGGCCATACGGTTCGTCCCGCGCGGGACGGCGTCGCGCAAGGGCGGCATCGAGAGAAGGGGGAAAAGGGAAAGCAAAACGGCAGCGTGAAGAACAACGCTTGCCGACAGCGAGGCAATCCATCGTATACTGTTACTCATTGTTTCCGCCCTCCTCGTGCGGCGCGAGGGCGGTGTTTCCACTGACTGGGGTGGTTCACGAAAGAACCGACCGGCGCCCGCGCGCGCAAAAATACACGTCGCTTCGGCCGGTCTCCTGGCTCTCGTTCATCCTACTCCCGCGTCTTCCCGCCCGGCAAGGGGCAGTGACTACAAAGCGGTTTCGTCCCGATCACAGTGGCGGGGCCGCTCCGGCTTAGTGCATCACGGAGGGCGCTGCCGCGCTCCCCTAAGATGCTCCGGATTCCCGTTCACCGAAACGCTAATTGTTATTCCTGATGATAGCAGATGGATTAGTCCGTGTCAATACCAAAAAGCTCGTTGCCGCGTTTTTCGCGCAGAGCCGCCCGCGCCGCGAAGACGCCCCTCCAGATCGCGGCGGCATCCGCGAAGCGCCCGTGAAGCAGGGCACGCAGCGTTCCCTTCGCGGCCAGGCTGACCATGAACAGCTTGAA
>JAISUL010000107.1 GCA_031272145.1 Synergistaceae bacterium | reverse complement strand
CCGCCGAAGCCAAAGTGATCCCGTTTCCGACGGCCACTGGTACATCGTCCGTCGCGCAGGAGGTTCCTGCGCTATCCACGACCGCGACGACGCCTGACGACGCCGTGAGCGTGAAGCCTGTGGTGGCGGGGGCTGACGACACCCCCCGGCGGTACACGGCTTTCCCGGCCACGTCGCAAGGGCGTGAGCGGCTATCCACCACTGAGATTGACGACATCAGGGGGCGGCTGCCTGACTACCTATGGCGCGAACACGGCATCGACATCCGCAGGGGCAATTTCGCCTGCCTAAGCGGGACGCACGAGGATAGGCACCCGTCTATGAGCTACTACGCGCCCGGCCGCGTTGTGAAGTGTCACGCGTGCGATTTCAAAGCCGACATTTTCGACCTGGCCGAGCGGGACTTCGGAACAAAAGGGTTCGTCGAGGCGCTACACGAGCTTCAGCGCCGGGGCTACGCGCCGGATTCACCCTCTTATAGGCCGGATACAAAGCCCGCACCGGCACCCGTGACCCCGAAGGCCAAGGCGGAGCCCGTCCTTAACCACTCGGAATTCCTAGAGAAGGCCGCGTTGCACATCGGCGAGGCCGAGAGCTACCTAAAGAGGCGCGGTATATCCTTGACCACCTGCAAGCGGCTGGCCGTCGGGTTCGACGGGACGCGGCTGGTGTTTCCGTATGGCGTCGGCGGCTACGAAACGCGGGACGTCCGCACCGCGCCGCCGGAGGGCACGATTATCAAGAAACAGACGGCACCCGTCGGGCTGTTCAATGGCGACGCGCTGGCGTGGGGCGAGCCCGTGTTTGTTTGCGAGGGGCCGTTCGACTGCCTAAGCATCGAGGAGCTCGGCTTTCGCGCCGTAAGTATTGGCGGGACGAGCGGCGTCGCTCGACTCCTTGAGGCCGTGAAGGGGAAGAGGCCAAGCGGGGCGCTAATTATTGCGCTGGACGCCGACGCGTCCGGCTGCATGGCGTCGGCAAAGCTGGCCGAAGAGCTACGCGCTGCTGGCATTCCTTTTTCACGGCCAGACCCAAAGGGGCTGTTCCTTGGCCGCAAGGATTCGAATGAGGCGCTTGTGGCTGACCCTGCGGGATTCTCACGGCGGCTGGGTGAGCTCGTGTTGGCCGTCGAGGCGGGCGAGCTCGTGGACGCCATCGCCGAGGGCGAGGCCGAGGTCGTGGACATCGCGCCGGAGCCGGTGGAGCCGGTAAACCTCGCGTTTACCGGCGAGCCGGAGCCCATGAAGAAGTCCAAGCTGAGCGCGGCGGACGCGCAGTGGGTTGCAAGCAACCTCGCCGACATCATGGGTAAAACATATCCACCTGTGAGGTGGGCAGTCGAGGGGCTAATCCCTGCCGGATTGACGATTATTTCCGGCGATCCAAAAGTAGGGAAAAGCATCCTATCCATGAACGCAGTTCTTGGCATCGCGTCGGGGCAGGCTGTGTTTGGGCATTTTCGCGCCGAGCGCGGGCAGGTGCTCTGGGTTGCCCTAGAAGATACCGAAGAGTCCATTCAAGAGCGCGTTGCGACCCTGAGCGGCATGGGACTGCGGCGCGAGGATTTCGAGAGAGTGGACGTTGTGACCGTAGCGCCGACGGCTATGGCGGGCGGCCTGGCCAAGATAGACGACTGGCTTTGCAAGCATCCCGACGCGAGGCTGGTGGTTATCGACACGTGGGCATCGATCCGCGACGCGGTAAAGCCGGGCGGGCAGGCATACTACGATGACTATTCCGCTATACGCGCTCTGAAGGCCGTCGCCGACGCGCACGGCATCCCGATCGTCCTGATTCATCACGCAAATAAGAGCGCCCATGAGGACTGGACTCATAGCGTTTCAGGGACGCAAGGTCTAACGGGCGGCGTCGACACAATCGCGGTTCTAAAGTGCGGCGAGGGCGAAAACGACGGCGTTTTGAGAATCAAGGGCCGGCGCGTCCAGGCGCGCATAATCCGGCTGCACCGCGAGGGGTTCGAGTGGAGATACGTTGGGGACGAAGGCGCTGCCGCAAAGGCGAGCGAGAGCGCCGAGGCTGCCGATGACGTCCCTGCTTTCCTCATGGACTGCTGCCGTGAGCCCGACGAGGGCGAGCACGAGAGCCCACAGGCCGCCGTGAAGCAGTGTTACAAAAACTGGGGCGGCAGTCTTAAGCCGAAGGAGTTTTCCGAGGCTATGGGTAGGCATGACCACCCGGCAGACAAGCGCGGCCGGGGCGGCAGGGAGCGGTTCTATCAGGGGGTGGTATTACTGGAGCCCATTGACGCCGAATAGTCGGTTTTATTAAAAAAGTGGAGGGTGAACAACTGGACTAACCCCTAAGGGGGATTTTAGTTGTTCACCCGTCACCCACCCCTATGAACCCGCATCACTACGGGATTTCGATGGTGACTAACTAAATCGGGGTGACCAAGGGTGAACAACTCAGTTGTTCACCCAAAAACGGCGATTTTTATGCGAGGCGGTTATATCTCGCAGGGGACGTTCGAGGTGCACTAGGCTTTAATCCACTACTTGGCCGATAAAGAGGAAAGTCTAGCAGTTTTGTTGGGATTAAATCCGAGGGCGGGGTTCTACTCTTCATGGCTAAAGCCCTACGGGTTGGGATCAAAATCTATCCGGCAGGTATGAGGGCCGGGGAAGGGGAAACAGAAGATGGACGAGGATTACGCGTTCACGATGAGCGTTGAGGAGTCGTCGGCGGAGTACGCAAGGACACGGGAGATACTGCGGCAGGAGTACTTGACTGAGGCAGGGTGCGAAGCCTCCCTCCTTATCCGGGACGCACTGCGGCAGATGGCTAAGGGCAGAAGCTGTCCGTATACCCCCGCTCTGCTCACGGCACTGGCCACCATCGCGATGTCGGGCGGCAGGGAGTAGGAGGTCACGGGGATGATCAGTCGTCAGGTTGAGGACTATGAGGGGCAAGAGGCCAGGTTCGAGCGGCACGTCTCATACTACATCCTGCCCGTGATCGTCAGGACTGCGAAACAGTCGGCGGTGGAGGTCGAGAAACTGGTTAGCGATATGCTCGGCAGGGAGTAGAGGCAACAGAGCAGGGAGGCGGGAGAGCGTAAAATTCGCAGGAGGCCACCTGAACCGAAGCGTAAGAAAACCGCTCACGTCCCCCTGTTCCCCCTCTCTTCGCGGCGGCAGTAGGGATGTGGCCGTCCCCTCAGTAATAGCGCGGGGCGACGGTGAAGTTTGGATTGGAGATTAGGAGGAGGAAGACTGCATGACGAGCGTGTGTTTGCGAGATTCACAAGGGCGCTACTTGCCCGGCCAGAGTGGGAACGTCTACGGAAAGCCGAAGAAGCGTGACCAGGAAGAACTGAAGGTGTTGGAGGCAGCCTGCCCGGCAGCGGCGAGAAAGCTGGTTGAGCTTATGGACGCCGACGACCAGCGCGTTGCACTGTCGGCTGCCAGAGCGGTGCTAGAGCGCGTGTACGGGAAACCTGAGGCTATGAAGGCCACCATGAAGAAGACCGAGGGTGCTAGGCCCCGCGAGGTTGTTATCTCGTGGGCAGGTGCAGAGACTAAGTCGGCGTAAGCGGAGGTATCATAAGTCCAGCAGTCACGACTGCGTGCAACCTGACGCATTCTAGGGGGTATACTGAGGGCATCATCGTCATGGTGGTGCCCTCATTCTTTTATAGGCCGGTAAGGATAGACCATATGGGAATACAGAGCAGGATTCAGACACAAAATATCGGCATCCCTTGGCCAAGAGAAACAACCTAGTACATCAGGCGATATTAAAGACCATGCTGTGAAATGATAGGTTCACTTCTTCCTGGCCTTCCCATATGCGGGAGCATGTCGGCGTGTGCTGGTGCGAAACAGACACGACGGCTGGACGATGACTAGGCGTTCCTGCTTCCATCGCAGGACTTAGTAACGACTGAGCAGTTAGTCGAGCTTGCCGGTTTATCCTTCGGCACTTTCGGCGTTGTGGCGTTGTGTTGTGTGAGGCGCTACACCAGGCCCGGGTCGACGTGTACTCCGGGCAGTTCGAGTCTGCCGTCGGCAAGACCGGGCAGGGAGGAGTGGAAGTCTTCATCTTCTCGGCCATGTACTTCGCGCGTGGTCAGGTCGACGGGGTAGGTAGTGCCCTTCGAGGGTCAGCATGTCGCGTGGACGTCGTCTGCGCCGGGGTAGGTGAAGCCCTCATGGAGGTCGGGACTGTCCGGCAGGGGTGCCGGAGGGAGTAGACAGCATGGACGTTCATGCACTTCTGGGGTCGGGGCGAGTGGCCGGAGGCGACGTCGCAGGCCTGGCCGGGCTTGTGCACCGTCGAGAGCATAGACCAGGCCGTGAAGGATGAGGCATCCCCTTCATCGGCCCCAGTGTGCTGAGCGCGGCGGGAGGCGAAGTCAGACCAGAGGGAGCTTGACATCGGCGCCGGAGTGTGGTACATTTTCCTCGGAGCCCCGAAGCGGAGACGGAATTTCACCTTGAGAGGTGGCGTCCGTCAGGTGTCCAGAGGGCTCCGTATTTTTGCCCTCCATCCTCGACCCACTGCGTTTTGGTCTTGACATCGGCGCCGGGCTGTGGTACGCTCTTCCCGGAAGCGGCGGCATTGCCCCCGCGTGCTCCTGGAGGCACGACCCCGTTTATTGGACGTATAGGGCTGGGCTGCTGCTTCCTTTTTCAGGTCTCGCCCTTATCTGTGGATAACCCCCGAATTCTTTTCAAAAGTGTAAATGCGGTGTAAGGAGAAAAACGGCTTTTTCAGAGTCCGCTAATGGTGCGGGCTTATGCAATTTTATGCGCGGTGTACCTACAACTCTAGGTTGCGCGGCTCGGCGGCGCGGTAGGGCGCGGTCTGCCTGGCGATGACCTCCTCCGCCTCGGCGGGGGTGATCACGCCCCAGAGCTGGTGAAAGGTGTTCATATTAAATGGAAGGTTGTAGAGCGAGTCGCCGAACCGCGCGAGCACCTGGTTGGTGTAGCGGTTGAAGTCGGCGAAGCGGAGGACGTACTTCCAGACGCGCTCGCTGTTGGTCTTGAAGATGTGCGCCCCGTACTTGTGCACGACGATGGGGCGCTTGGGGCTGTGCTCGTAGGTGTAAACGTTGCCGCCGACGTGTGGCCTGCGCTCGATGACCAGGCAGTGCAGCCCTCGGTCGGTAGCCTCGCGTGCGAAGACCGAGCCGAAGAGCCCTGCCCCGACGACGAGGAAGTCAGGCCGGCGCGCCCTGCCCGGCTTGGGGATGGCTATCCCCTCGGGGATGGCTATCCCCTTGGTGATGACTATCCCCCTCATGGCTGCCCCTCGCCGGGGTCTGAGACCACTAGGGCGCTAGATAGAAATAAGAGTGATTGACTTAGGTATGAAGGCGCTAAGCGGGCCGCTGGGCCGCTGGGCCGCTGGGCCGCTGGGCCGCTGGGCCGCATTATAGCGCGAGTGGGCCTGGGCTTGTCAAGAGGGTTCACGATCTTTTTCACCACTTTTTTAGAATTACGGAGGCTCCTATGCCCCCGTCTCGTTCGCGAGCATCATAGCGCGGTCGGGGGGACATGTCAACGGCCCCGGCCGCTTGCAAAAAGATTCGGAGTGTGCTATAAAAGGGTCGAGGGCTCCGAACATGAACATCAAGGCAGGAGGGCGGACAAGATGATGGGTACTGTGTGGAACGACATCGCGCACCTGACGGCGGGCGTCAAGGAGATCGCGTTCCTCCGGTGTGATAGAGTTCACGGCGAGCGGTGGGCGGGGCTGCAATTAGCCTGTGTTCAAAATCTCTAAAGGGGGGCGGTTGGGTATGCCGAGCGTGTTCGACTTGCGCAACGGGATAGTCGATGACTATCAAAATTTTTCCAGAAGTTTTTCAAAAATAGAGGCCGAGGACATCAGCCGGAAGGTGGCCGAGGAGTATGGGAAAGGGCGCTATTGGCCCGACGCCATGCTTCAGATCAACCCGCACTACAAGACACAGGTCACGATCCAGGACTACATCCTGGACGGGACGCTGCACCCGGACTGCGCGAAGGTCTTCCGCTACAAAGACGCGGACGGAGAGTTCAGGCCCATAAAACTGTTTGCCCACCAAGCGCAGGCCATCTCCCTCGCCCAAAGCCGCAAAAGCTTCATCGTCACCACGGGCACGGGGTCGGGAAAGTCCCTGTCCTTTTTCATCCCCATCGTGAGCCGCGTCCTGCAAAATAAGGGCGCGGAGGGGCGCGATCCTCTGAACAGGACGTCCGCCATCGTCATCTACCCCATGAACGCCCTCGCCAACAGCCAGATGGAGGAGCTCGAAAAGTATCTCGGGGAGTCCCGCCTCGTCACCTTCAGGCGCTACACCGGGCAGGAAAGCGAGGAGGACAGGAAGAAGATCGCCGACAGCCCGCCGGACATCCTGCTCACGAACTACATGATGCTCGAGCTGATCCTGACCCGCTACGACGAAGGCGAGGGCGCGTCCAACAAAGACCGTAAGATAATCGAGCACTGCCGGGGGCTCGAGTTTCTGGTTCTGGACGAGCTCCACACCTACAGGGGCAGGCAGGGCGCGGACGTGGCCATGCTGGTACGCAGGATACGCGCGCTTCTTGGCGCTCCGGACATGATATGCATCGGCACGTCCGCTACGATGAAATCGCAGAGCCAGCGCGACGACGTCACGGCGACGCCCGAAGAGGCGGCCAGCAAACTTTTCGGCGAGCCCATAACAAAGGAGGAGGTCGTGGGGGAGACGCTGAAACGCGTTACGAAGGAGACTCTCTCCATCGACTACGCCAAAGCTGCCCTCGCGGACGACGTCAAGTCGGGCCGCCGCCGCTGGGACGAGCCAGGGTACGATTACGAAAAGTTTAGCTCCGACCCCATGGCCGTTTGGGTGGAGCTGACTCTGGGAATCGAGATGGCCGCCGGAGAGCTTGCTCCCCGGCCCGAAAGAGCGCGCCCCAAGACATTGAACGACGCCGCCGACGCTCTCGCGCAGGTCACGGGAGAAAGCCATGAGACGGCGGAAGAGCGTCTGCGCAGCTTCCTCATCGCCGCGCAAAAGGTGGAGACCCCCGACAAGAAACCCCCCTTCGCCTTCAAGCTCCACCAGTTCATCAGCGGCCCCGGAAGGGTCTCCTGCACCCTGGAGCCGGAGGGCATACGCACCGTCACGCTGGACGAGCAGGTGTACGCGCCCCTCGACGGCGCGAGGCACGCCGGCGACGAAAAAATCCCACTCTTCTACACCTACTTCTGCCGCGAGTGCGGGCAGGAGTACCACCCGGTGTGGTGCACAGAGGAGAAGGACGTTCGGAAGTTCGAGCGGCGGGAGATCGACGACGTTCCCGGGAAGGACAGCAGCCTCGCTTACGGCTTCCTCGCCCCAGTCAAGGCCGGCCAGAGATTCACGGGAAGCGAGGGCGACCTGCCCGACGAGTGGTTCGAGTACAAGAACGGCGTCCTTAAGCTGAAGACCTCTTACAGAAAAAAGGTGCCAGAGGAGGTCGGCCTCGACAAGTACGGAGTATGCACAGCAGGAGGAGCTCCGTTCTGGTACATGAGGGAACGCTTCGGGTACTGCGTTCGGTGCGGCACGTCGCACGATCTCCGCAGGCGGGACGCCAACCAGCTTGCCGGGCTTTCGGGAGAGGGGCGGTCATCGGCTACAAGCGTGCTGACTCTGGCCACCATGCGAGAACTGCAAAAGGGGAGGCAGTTGTCCCCAGGCGGTGGCGCTGCGCAAAAACTGCTGGGGTTCGTGGACAACCGGCAGGACGCGGCGCTTCAGGCCGGGCATTTCAACGACTTCATGTTCAACCTGCTGCTCAGGGGTGGCCTCCTGAGCGCGATCGACGCCCACGGCGGGATGCTGCCGGAGCGTGAACTCACGGAGGCCGTGTTCTCGGCCCTGGGCTTCGACGTGAACGAGGAGAATGTCAACGTGGAGTACATGCGCACGCCCCAGACCAACGTCCGAGGGCATGAACTCGCGAAAAACGCCCTCTGCCGCGTCCTGGGCTACCGCCTGCTCCAAGATCAACGCACCGACTGGCGGTACAGCTTCCCCAACATGGAGAAGCTTGGGCTTATCGAGGTCGATTACGACGGCTTGAAGGCTTTCTGCGCGGACGAGGACATTTTCATCGGCTGCACGGAAACTTTGGGAGGCCTTACTCCCGAAGTTCGGGAGTTCCTGTTCCGATTTACCTTCGACCACATGCGCCATAAGCTGTGCATCGACTCCCCCTTTCTTGGCCTGACGGAGATCGAAAAGACGAAGCGCGAATCGGCGGAGCACCTGGTGTGGCCATGGTCGCTGGAGGACGAGGAGTCCACGCAGTCGGCGTGCTCCCTCACGTTTGACACGGTGCAGTCCAAGGGCAAAAGCAAGCAGAACGCGGATTTGGTCTCAGCAGGCCCCGGCTCCACTCTGATACGGGGGATAAAATCCGCCATCCGCCAGCGGGACGGCATCGTCCCGCTGGTTCAGGACATGCTGAAACTCGCCGTCCGGCATAACTATGTTCAGACGCTCTCCCTCGACAAGAGCGCCGTCGGCTACAGGCTGAAGCCGTCCTGCCTGGAGTGGAAGAAGAGCGGCACGCCTCAGAGGGCGAATCGCTATTTCAGCGCCCTGTACGAGAACATCGCCGCAGCCCTGCGTTCGCACCCAGCCGCCCTCTTGCGGCTCGAGGCGCACGAGCACACGGCGCAGGTGGACTCCGACACGCGCAGGGATCTGGAGCTGCGCTTCCGGAACGGCGAACGGGAGCGCGAGGCTTGGAAGGAGAGGCATCCGAGCGAGCCGTTCATGGCGCTGCCAGTCCTCTACTGCTCCCCCACGATGGAGCTCGGCGTGGACATATCCGCTCTGGACGCCGTCTACATGCGAAACGTCCCGCCCACCCCGGCCAACTACGCCCAGAGGAGCGGGCGGGCAGGCAGGGCAGGGCAGGCCGCGCTTATACTCACCTACTGCGCGGCGCAGAGCCCTCACGACCAATGGTACTTCAAGAACGAGGCCGACATCGTTCAGGGCGTCGTGCGTCCGCCGGCCATAGACCTGACGAACAGAGACCTGGTGGACAGCCACTTCCTGGCGGTTTGGCTCTCCTGCGTGAGGTACCCGTTAGGCTCCAACATCGCGCCCCTGATTGACCTGAACAATCTGCCGCTGAGGCCCGTCAAGCAGGAGATCATGGAGCGCTGCACAGACGCGGAGACACGTGACGAGGCGCTCCGCCTGATACACAGGGTGGAGGGGTTCCTGACCGCGGAGCTGGCGAGCGCCCCATGGTACTCCAAGGAGTACGCTGAGAGGCTCGTGGCCGAGGCGCCCGCAAGGTTCAACAGGGCCTTCGACAGGTGGAGGGACCTCCTCTCGGCCACCGAGCTGCAGATAAAAAAAGAGCGGGAAATTATAGACAGCTTTTCTTCGTCCTTCCAGGAGACAAAGGACGCTCAACTGCGCCAATACAGCGCCGAGAACCAACTCCGCCTTTTAACCAGCATGACCAGCCAAGGCGGCAGGGCAGGCAAGGGCGGGCAAAAGGGCGCGAATTCGCAGAGCCTCTCGTCGGACTTCTACGTTTACCGATACCTCGCGAATCAGGGGTTCTTGCCTGGCTACAACTTCCCGCGGCTGCCATTGATGGCGTGGATACCAGACGGAAGGGGCAGGGGAGGAGCGGAGAAGGAGGGGCGCATGGTGAGCCGGCCCAGGTTCCTGGCCATATCCGAGTTTGGGCCGCGCAGCCTCCTGTACCACGAGGGCAACACCTTCCGGGTGGTCAGGGCGAAGCTGAACGCCGGAATGGCAGGCGAGGACGCCCCGCTGGGGACCGTCTCCGCCAGGGTCTGCCCAAGCTGCGGCTACTGCCACTCCGGGGAGTCCGCCGCCCCGGAGCCGACGCAAAACGTCTGCGAGCACTGCGGCGGCCTCCTGTCGGACAGCGGCAGGATCGGCGACCTCTACCGCATAGAGACTGTCGAAACGGAGCGCGTCGAGCGCATCACCGCCAACGACGAGGAGCGGAAAAGACAGGGCTTCGAGCTGCAGACCACATACAGGGGCACTCAGGCCGAGCAGGCGGCGGAGGTCGTCTGCGGAGGCGAACTCTGCGCCTCCCTTTCATGGTTCCCATCCGCCCGCCTCTGGCGCATCAATAAGGGCTGGCGGCGGCGCAAGAACAAGAACCAGCTCGGCTTCTTCATCAACCCCATGACCGGCCGCTGGAGCAAGGAGGACAGCCCCGACGAGTTGACGGACGACGAGGCCGAGGACAAGGCGAGTAATAAAACGCCGCCTCAGCACATCGTCCCTTACGTCGAGGACCACAAGAACATCGTCACCCTGAAGCCCGCGCGGGAGCTCTCGCCAAAGGCCTTCGCCACAGTGCAGGCCGCCCTCGAGGCAGGCATGGAGCGCGTGTTCCAAATAGAGAACTCCGAGCTTGCGGTGGAACCGCTCCCCAACGCGGACGAAAGAAGGGTCTTCCTGTTCTACGAGTCGGCGGAGGGCGGAGCAGGGGTGCTGCAGAATTTGCGCGAAAAGCCCGGCGCAATGGCGCTCGTGGCCCGCAATGCCCTGGAGATCATGCATTACAAGGTTCCAGACGGAGCCTTCACCCGCGACAGTCTGGAAGAGGGCGACAAAGGCGCCAACTGCGTCGCTGGATGCTATAGCTGCCTTTTGTCCTACTACAACCAGACGGAGCACGACCTGATCGACCGGAAGAACGCGGAGGCATTGGACTTCCTGGCCGCACTGGCCAACTCAGAGGTTCACCCGGTCGGAACAGGGGCAGAAGAAAAAGACGCTGGCGAGGACGGCTCCCCTCTCTCTAGATGGACGCAGCTGCTTCGGGCCCGCTCCTGCAACATGCCAGACGAGTTGTCAAAAAAGACCAAGGTGGGCACCATCGACGCCTACTACAAGGACGCCAGAACCGCGGTATTTATCGGGAGCGTGGGAGAGGACGTCAGGAGCTACCTAAGGGACAAGGGCCTGCGCGTCGTGCTCTTCCCATATGACGAAGACGGGTGGGAGGACGTTCTTAGTGGCCACAGGGAGGTCTTCTACTCCAAGATAGACGAGGGGAGCGATGAACTTTGAGCGGTATGCCTATGGCTTTTCAGCCGGGTTCGCTGGTCAGGGCGCGGGGCAGGGAGTGGGTGGTGCTGCCGGAGTCGGATCAACATAATGGCCTGCTGTGGCTGCGCCCCTTCGGAGGAGCGGACGGCGACGCCGTGCCGGTGCTGGCGTCCTTGGAGGTCGAGCCGGTGAAGCACGCCCAGTTTTCGCCGCCCACCCCCGCGATGGCCGGCGCCCACGACGCGGCTCGGCTGCTGTACGAGGCCTCAGTGCTGAAGCTCCGCTCCGGCGCGGGGCCGTTCCGCTCCTTCGGAAACGTGGCCGTGGAGCCCAGGGCCTACCAGCTCGTGCCCCTGATGATGGGCCTGAAGCAGAGGACTGTCCGGCTACTCATAGCGGACGACGTGGGCGTCGGCAAGACCATCGAGGCCGGGCTGCTGGTCAAGGAGCTGCTGGCCAGAGGGGAGATCTCGCGCTTCGTCGTTCTGTGCCCGCCTACCCTGGTAGACCAGTGGGTCAGCGAGCTCTCCTCCCGCTTCAACATCCAGGCCGATGCCCTGACGGCGTCCAGCGCAGCCAGACTGGAGCGGAACGCGCCACAAAGCGCCCTGTTCGACCACTACCCCTTCGTCGTGGCGAGCCTGGACTACCTCAAGTCCGACAAGCACAGGGAGAATTTCCTGCACATGGCCCCTGAGTGCGTCGTCGTGGACGAGGCACACACCTGCACCATGGGAGTGAGGACGCGGCAGCACAAGCGCTTCGAGCTCCTGCAAAAAATCGCGGCGGACGAAAACCGCCACATGATCCTCCTAACCGCCACCCCACACAGCGGCGACGACGAGGCGTTTCACAACCTGCTGTCCCTGCTGCGGAGCGATTTCGCCCAGCTGAAACAGCTGAGAGCCGACCCTGCCATGGACGAAGCGGACGCGGAGCGCGCGGCGGATGCGTGGCGCAGGCTGCGGGGGCAGCTGGCCCTCTACTTCGTCCAGCGCCGCCGAAAGGACATCGAGGAGTGGAAAGACCAAAATCTCTTCCCTACCCGCATGACGACGGAGATAACCTACCGGCTCTCAGGCGAGTGGGAGGCGTTCTTCGAGGACGTCTGCGCGTACTGCGCGGCCTTCGCCGAGCGGGCCGAGTCGGAAAAAGGCCGGGGCGCCCGCCTGATCTGGTTCGTCACTCTCTCCCTCCTGCGCTGCGTCACGTCCTCCCCTGCCGCGGCGGAAAAAGCCCTGTCAACAAAGCTAGCGGGTCTGGCCGAGGCAGGGGCAGCAGAAAACGACGGCGAGACCGACTCCGTTTTCGACGGCAGGGTCGACGGCCTCGCCTTGTCCGACCTTGAGCCCTCCGCCGGCACGGACGACGCGAAGTTAGAAAACCTCATCGCCAAAGCCCACGCCCTCGCCTCCCGCGGAGCAAGCTCCGCGAACACCGCAAGCTCCGACCCGAAGCTGGCCGCTCTGACTCGCGGCCTGAGGGGGCTGTTGAAGGACGGCTTCCACCCCGTCGTGTTCTGCCGCTACATCGAGACCGCGAAATACGTCGCCGGCGCCCTGAGCGCGCTGTTCCCCGACGTCACAGTCGAGGCCGTCACAGGCGATCTTCCCCCCGAAGAGCGCGTAGAAAGAACGGAGCACCTAGGCGAATTCGAGCACAGGATTCTGGTGGCCACGGACTGCCTCTCGGAGGGCATCAACCTCCAGGAGTCCTTCGACGCCGTGATCCACTACGACCTGGCGTGGAACCCCACCCGGCACGAACAAAGGGAGGGCCGCGTCGACCGCTTCGGCCAAAGGGCAAAGGAGGTGCGCTGCATCATGCTCTACGGCGAAAACAACCCGGTGGACGGATTGATCCTGAAGGTCATCCTGAGAAAGGCCGAGACCATCAGAAGCGAGCTTGGCATCTCTGTTCCCATGCCCGACAACGGAGAAAAACTTCAGGAGGTTCTTAAAACGGCGATCCTCAGCGGGCTGTCCCGCAAAAAAACCTCGAAGGACGTCCAGATGTCCCTCGACTTCGGCGACTCATGGGTGCCGGACGCCCAGGACATGGAGGAACAGTGGCAGAACGCCTTGGAAAAAATGAAGGCGAACCGCACGGTCTTCGCCCAGCGCTCGCTGAAGCCGGAGAACGTGCTTCCCGAGTGGCGCCGGGAGCAGCAGGCCCTGGGCAGCGAGGAGGACGTGAAGAAGTTCGTGTCCGGCGCCCTGGGGCGTTTGGGCGCGCCCCTCGAAGAAACCTCGCGCCCAAAGGTGTACCGGATCAATTTAGCCGGCCTGCCGCAGCCGCTCGTGGAACGCCTCCATGAGCACCGAGTGATAAGCAGCGACAGCAAGAAGAGGCCGACGCTGGTCTGCTTCCAGAACCCGTCCCAGCTCGACGCCGTCTACGTGCACCGCAGCCACCCCTTGGTCACGCTTCTGGCCGACGAGCTCCTTGAGGCAGCGCTCTCCGGCACCCCAAGGCCGCCCGCCGCTCGCTGCGCCGTGACAGTCACAAGGGACGTGGAAAGGCTCACCCGCGTCTACCTGCTCCGACTGAGGCACCAGCTGGTCATGACGCGCAGGACGCACGCCGCCGGGCAAAGGCAGGAAAAACGCCACGTCATGATGGCCGAGGAGACCCTCACCGTAGTCCTGGACGAGACGGGCGCCCCAACCATACCCCAGTCCGCCGCACTGCTGGAGGTCACGCCCTCGAAAAACGCGGCGCACCCGGAGAGCTACCTGCAGGACGCACTGACGCTCTGGGAGAGTTCAAGCGCCCGAGCCCAAATCGACGCGCTAGCTGCCGCGCGGGCCGAAAAACTGCGCGCCGACCACATAAGGGTCAAGGACGCCGCCAGCGACACCGGAACCTACGAGGTCACCCCCTGCCTCCCCGCCGACCTGCTCGGCGTCTACGTCCTGCTGCCAGATTTGGAGGATATGTGATGGCTACGCGAAAACGCCGCGACTTCCTCTATGACGCAATAACCATGGAGGGCGGATTATTCAGCCCCGACCTACTGGCAAAGATCTGCGACGGCAGCGCATTATTCCAGGACAAGGAGGCATATGGCGTCCGCAAAGGCCTTCAGCTGAACAGCGAGTACTCCGACGCCTTCACCAGCGCTAAGGCGCACTGGGTGGAGTTCACCCCAACCGAGCGCTTCGTCAGAGGCTTCCTGCACGACGTCCTGGGATACTCCATGGAGCGTCCTGAGGTGCCCTTGATTATCGCGCCGCACGGCATCGGGCTGGACGAGCCGTACCGCCTGGACGCCTCGCGCCCAAAAAAGACCGCGTTCCAGGCCATGCAGGAGACGCTGAACTCCGACCCCGCCGGCCCCCAGTGGGGCCTGGCGGCCAACGGAAAAACAATTCGGCTGCTCAGGGCGTCAAGCTCCCTGACCCGCCCGGCCTACCTGGAGGTCGACATCCAGCGCATCATGGAGGAGGAGCGCTACCCGGACTTCCGAGCCATGTGGTTCATCCTCCACAGCACCAGAGCAAAACCAGCACCGAAGGACGATGGGAAACCCGACGCCGTTTCCATATGGGAGGCATGGCGGAACCAGGGCCTGAACGAGGGTTCCCGCGTCCGCGACAAGCTCAGCGAGGGCGTCGGCGCTGCGCTGCTTTCCCTGGGCAGCGGCTTTTTATCCCACCCAGACAACAGGGCGCTCCGCAAAGCGCTCTCGGACGGCACGCTCACGGCCAGGGACTTCTACCGCGAGCTCCTGCGCCTGATATACCGAATGCTCTTCGTCATCACCCTTGAGGAGCGGAATAAGCTGCCAGCCCAGACCCATGGCGAGGCGGAGAAGACCTACTCCAACGGCTACTCCTTCCGGCGCCTGCGGAGACGCTCGCTCGGCGCCGCGACGGAGCCGTCCCGCTACTCCGACCTGTGGCTGGCCGTGCAGGTCGTCTTCCGCTCCCTGGCCCAGGGAGAGGGCAGGCTCGCGCTGCCTGCACTGGGAGGCATCTTCACGCCTGACCAATGCCCAAGCCTGGACAAATGCTCCCTGTCGAACCGCGCGCTCCTGACCGCCATGCGCTCCCTCAGGTGGGCCGAGATCGACGGGGTGCTGTCGCCAGTCGACTACCGCAACATGGGGGCCGAGGAGATCGGATCGGTCTACGAAATCCTGCTGGAGTACGAGCCAGTCGTCCACGTGACGGAATCAGCCGGGGAGTTCGCCCTCCCCGGCTTCGGGGTAGGAAAAGACTCCAAGACACCCGGCAACGAGCGCAAGACCACCGGCAGCTACTACACCCCCGACTCGCTGGTGGAGAAGCTGATCGAGAGCGCCCTGGCCCCGGTCATCAAGAGGGCAGAGCAGTCCCCCGACCCCGAAAAGGCGTTATTGAGCCTCTCCGTTCTAGACCCCGCCTGCGGAAGCGGCCACTTCCTCATAGCCGCCGCAAGAAGGATAGCCAGCAGCCTGGCCAATCACCGCGAATTCAATGACTACAGCCGAGCCCTGCGCGACGTAGTCCCAAGCTGCATCTACGGCGTCGACCTGAACCCCCTGGCGGTCGAGCTCGCCACGTTCACCCTGTGGCTGGAGGCCTACGAACCCGGCCGCCCCCTGTCGTTCCTGGAGCACCACGTCAAGTGCGGCAACTCGCTGATAGGGCTGATCGACGCCGGCCAGCTAAAGGACGGCATCCCTAAGGAGGCCTACGCCGCCCTCTCCGGCGACGACAAGAAGGTCTGCAAGGAGCTCCGGAAGGAGAACGAGGACGGCATCAAGCGGCTTGCCGATAACATGTACCCGCTGCTCAAGCCCGACGACTGGCACAGGGCCAAGGAGGCCGACATCAGCGTCGAGCGCATGAAGGACGACACGCTGGACGGCATAGAGCGCAAGAAGCAAGCCTACCAAGACGCCCAGAAGCAGAAGCACGACACCCGCGACGGCAGGGCAGCCGACGTGTACACAGGCGCCTTCCTGCACGCCGACCTATACACTGGCGCGTTCATGGAGGGCAAGCCCGGAAAGGAAGCCCTACGCCGAGTCCCCACCACTCGAACGCTCTGCGACCTGCTGTCCGGCGGAGGAACCGACCCGGACACGAAGGCCAGAGTAGAAGCCGCCCAGCAGACCTGCACCTCCGGCAGGGTCTTCCACTGGTACGTGGAGTTCCCCCAGATCATCGAACACGGCGGCTTCGACTGCATCCTGGCCAACCCGCCGTGGGAGCGCATCAAGCTCCAGGAGAAGGAGTTCTTCGCCGCGCGCGAGCCGCTCATAGCCTACGCAAAAAACAAGGCCGAGCGCGAAAGGCGCATCGCCCTGCTGAAAGAAGGCCGCCTCCGCGCCGAGCTAGACGGCCTCCCCTACTCTGGCCCCGACCAGAACGAGCAGCGCCTCTACGCTGAGTTCATCATGGCCAAGAGACTGGCCGAGGCGTCGAGCGTGTTCAGCCACATAACCACTGAAGGCTCCCGGTTCCGCCTGACCGGCGTCGGCGACGTCAACACCTACGCCCTCTTCGCCGAGACGATCGATCGTCTGCTCTCCCCCAACGGACGCGCCGGCTTCATAACCCCGACCGGCATAGCGACGGACAACTCCACCAGGGCATTCTTCCAACACATCACCCAAAACCACCGCCTGGCCAGCCTCTATGACTTCGAGAACCGCGAAGGGCTCTTCCAAGACATAGACAGCCGCATGAGGTTCTGCCTCATGACGCTGGACGGGGGTAGAGTAGAAAAGGCGCAGTTCGCGTTCTTCCTTACGAACGTCGGACAGATAAGCGACCCCAAGCGCGTCTTCACGCTAGGAGCGGAGGACTTCGCGCTGATGAACCCCAACACCCTAACGTCCCCGATATTCCGCTCGTCGGCTGACGCCGACCTGACCCGCGAAATATACACCCGCGTCCCGGTGTTCGTTCGCCCGAACGATAATCCCTGGGAGATAACCTTCATGCGTATGTTCGATATGTCGA
>JAISUL010000104.1 GCA_031272145.1 Synergistaceae bacterium | reverse complement strand
CGCGGGTACTCTGCGGAGGTACGGCAGATGGTGGCCTGCTTCATCGAGGGCATCGCGGAGCTCGGGGTCTGAGACCCCTCGGTGACGGCAGGATGTTAAACGCTCTGAAGAAGGACGTGAGCTACTTTTTTGAGGAGGCGAGGAGCATGCCGGTGTTGACGCCGATGGCGAAGCAGGCGTTGAAGGAGATACTCTACCAGCGGGCACGCGACGAGGGCAAGGTCGAAGGCAAGGCCGAGGGCAAGGCCGAGGGCGAGGTCATGGGGATGTTTCACAAGGCTGTGGACGTGGCTAGGAAGCTGCTTGCCCGCAAGACGTCATTGAGTGAAATCGCGGAGCTGACGGGTCTGTCCGAGAGCGACATCCTAGCGCTGAAGGGGTCTTAGATCCCAAGATGTCTTAGTTTTTGGCGTATCTTTTCCACGCCGCGGGCGGTACTAGCGACAGCGACGCCTCGCGCCTCGTAGTGGAGAGAGACAAGAAGAACTTTGGGGAGTAAAGACGCGCGGGAGGTTATGAGCTCCCTGTCGCGCCCGGTCCCGTTCTGCCGATTCTGCCGCCTGTCCGAGTGGACGGACGGCCATAATTGGCGTGTGTCGGAGGGAAAGATGGAGGAGTGGGCGGCGCAGATGGCCAGACCGTAATTTTACTCCGGCATCACAGGCACGGAGTGGCGGGAGGGGGCCTTCGGCGGAGTTTCTCCTTTGTCGGCGAAGTACACACGCTCTGCTATGTTCACTATGTGGTCACCTGCCCGCTCCAGGTGCCGGGCTATCCACATCTGGCCGGCTAGCGCACGTATCGTCTGGATCGACCTGTCGCCCGTCCGCGCCATCATCTCCAAAAACTCGTTGAACACGTCGGCGTAGAGCCTGTCTAGCTGGAAGTCCCGCCGGCATATCTCGCCGGAGGCCCCGCCGTCCAAAGTCTTGAACGCGCTCAGTGAGTCGCGCAGCATCGACTCGGCTATGTCCTTCATGTCCACTATGGCCGAGTTGGTCGGAACCTTCGGGTACTTCGTCAGCTCGAGCGCCCAGTGCGCTATGTTAACCGCCTCGTCACCGACTCGCTCCAGGTCAACGATGTTCTTCAGCACAGCGAAAAGGAAGCGCAGCTCCTCACGCACCGGGCTGAGTATCGCTATCGCCCTCAGGCACTCAAGGTCGATCTCCCGCTCCAAGGCGTCAACGTCGTCGTCGTGCTCGACCACCCGCGTCGCAAGGGCCGCGTCCGACATCTCCGCCGCGCTCACGGCGTCCGACAGGGCAGTCGCCACCATCCCGCCCATCTTCAGCACTAGCTCGACTATGTGCTCCCTGTCCGAAAAGTAGAGGTACTCCTCAACCGATTTGTTCATTTGTATATCCTCCGGCGCCGAACAAGTCGGCGCGGGCAACGTTCAGAGCGGAGCGCAGCAGAGCCTCCATGTCGCTTATGACGTCGACGGCAGCGGAGTTCCTTCTGCTGCCGGCCGGCAGTGCGCGGCGAAGCTCGAACGCCGCTCGGTCGAACTTGGCCTTCCCTGCCTCCGCGCGCCGCGCCAGCTCGGAGTTCCCAAGGGCGAAGGCGTGGAAGGCGTCGCGAGTCGCGGACAAAAATATCGCGGCGGCTCGTGCGAACTGCGGAGTGCGAGCCCCGCCGGCCAAGGCCGAAAGCCGCCCGGCAGCCAGCCTCGACGCCTCGCGCAGGGCCAGCATCGCCGACGAAACAGCGCGGTACTCCCTCATGGTCTCAGGCTCGGACGGGGGGTGAATCGCGTACATATACCTTTCGCACGCCTCGGCCAGCTCCCCCATCGCCGCAGGAAGCAGCCGCATCAGGAGCTGGTGCTCTTTAGACGGTCGGCTTCCTGGGCGGGTGAGGGCGATGCGCAAGGTGGCCTCGATCTCGTTCATCAGGCGAACCATCTCCTTCGAGAGGAGGCGAATCGCCAGGGCGGGGATCTCAAGCAGGTCGGCGTCGAGCCGCGGTGCAGGGATGCTGCCCTCCGACGCCGTGAAGCGCGAGACGAAGTCCCCGCAGCGGGTCAGGATATGCGGCCAAGGGTAGAACAGGGCGGCGTTGAACAGCACCAGCACGATCTGCGCCGCCGCGATCCTCCCAGTTAAAGTGAAGCTGGACACCAGTGAGCCAGCTGCATAAGCAAACGGGACGAACGCCGCCACGCCGGCCAGCTTGTAGACCAGCGTCGCAGCGGCAAGGGACTTCGCGCTCCGCCGCCCGCCGGACGAGGCCAGAAGCGCCGACACTGCGCCGCCGAGGTGCGAGGCCATCACTATTGGAAAGACCGCCGAGCCTGGCAGAGCCGAGCCAGCTGCGACGGCCAGGGCGATGAGCGCCGACGTGCTCTGCGATACGGCCGTTATCAAAAACGCCACGGCGAACACCGCGAATGGACGATCCGCCGCGCCCTCCAGCGCCGTCCTCATGCCCGGAAACGCGACGCCGTTCCGAAGCAGCATCATCCCAAGCAGGATCAGCGACAAGGGCAGCAGGGTGTCCCCGACCTTCTTTAGGGAACTGCTCAGCTTCGACATGGCGAAGCACACCGCGAACAGAAGGGGCGACCAAGCGGCTGCGTTCAGGCTTATCAGCAGCGTCACGAAGGCGCCGCCCACGCTGGCGCCCATCATGACGACAACCGATCCGACCGGCGTCAGCATCCCGACGTCCGCGAAGGCCAGGGCCAAAGATGTAGATACGGTGCTGTCCTGTGTCGCAGCGGCCAGGGCCGCGCCGAAGAGCATCGCCTGAGGCTTGCTGCGGGTAAACCGCATCACGGCCTCCCGCGCCCCGGCGCCGAACGACGCGCGAAACGCCTCCATCGCCTGGGCGGCGCCGTACAGGAAAAGGCATACCCCGCCCGCTATGTTCGCAGCGTGAAAAAACCAGGGCGGCACTAGTCCCGCGAGTCCCGCGCCGCCATCATCTCGGCCATGATGCCGTGGCGCAGCCCCCTGGTGCTGATGATCATTGACTCAGCGCCGAGGGTCTCCATCACAGCCCTCACGATGCATGACCCGGCGAGTATGACGTCCGCCCTCTTGGGGTCGAGGCCTGGGATGAGCCTCTTCTCTCTGATGCCGAGCCTCGCGTAGCCCTCAAGCTGCTCGGTCACGTTGGCGAGGGTCAGGACGTAGCCGTCCTCGATCATGCCGCCGAGCTCCTGAACCGAGGCCATGGTCAAAACCGTGCCGCCTATTCCGACGAGAATCGAGGTCATCGTGTCCGCGTTCTGGGGCAGGGCCTTTAACTGCTTCTTTATGTCATCGTCGGCCTCGTCGATTATGTCCTTGGACGTGACGTCGGAGAAGAAGTACATCTCCGTCAGCTTCAGGGCTCCGATGGGCAGGCTCATGCGGCGGAGCGGCTCGCCCTTCTTGCCGCTGAAGGCGAAGTCCGTGCTGCCTCCCCCGGTGTCGAAGGCCGTCACGCTCTGCTCGTCTCTCCTGTTTACCCCGCTCATCGCCGCGAGCCAAGACAGGCGCGCCTCGTCCTCGCCGGACAGTATCTTCGTGTCCGCGCCGCAGAGCTTCTTCACCTTCGCTATAAACTCGTCCGCGTTTGTGGCGGAGCGCAGCGCCATCGTGCCGACTACGGCTACGTCTCTGGCCCCCTCGTCCCTGGCCGCCTCCACAAAGTCGGCCACGACCTCGGCGCTTCGGTTCATTGCGTCCCTCGAGAGGACGTTCTTCGGCCACAGGCCCTCGCCAAGCTTCGTGATCTCGGCCTCGTCGATCAGAGTTCTGAACGCCCACCCGATCTTCTCGGCCACCAACAGCTTTATCGACGTCGTGCCAACGTCCACTACCGCCCTTACTACGTCCCAACTCATCCCGACCGCTCCCTTCCCGCTCTATTTTTTTGTGCTTTCTTTAAGGTCTATGACCGTGACCTCCGGAGGAGTGAGAAAGCGCATTGGCGGTCCCCAAAAGCCGGTGCCGTTGCTGACGTAGACGTATGCGCCGCCGCTGGCCTCTGAGTTCGAGACGCGGGACAGGCCCTGCACGCTTCCGTTTATCCTTTCCACCAGATGCCCAAACGGCCAGAGCTGCCCGCCGTGAGTGTGCCCGGACAGCTGCAGGTCGAAATAGCCCTTAGTCCAATCCAAAACCCGCGGCCTGTGCTTCAGCAGAACGACGAACCGCCCGTGCCGCGCCATGTCGAGGTCTGGCGGGCGCAGTTCCTCGGCGTTGAACCCCCTGCCCCTGACCGTCGGGTCGTCCAGCCCGATCACGTCGATGCCGGCCACGCCGTTCACCCTCTCGCCGCGAAGAACGGTCAGGCCGGCGCGCCGCATGAACGCCACGGCCTTGTCGACGCCGGTGTAGAAGTCGTGGTTGCCGGTCACGGCGAACGAGCCGTACTTGGCCCCGCCGGAGCCCAGCAGCTGCGCCGCGTCGTCCCGCGCGCCCATGTCCCCGTCCACCGTGTCGCCCCCGACCAGGAGCAGGTCAGGCTTGGCCTCCCTCACGATGTCCATGATCTTGCGGAGGCGCCCCATGGTGTTCAGGCCGCCTATGTGGAGGTCGGTCAGCAGGACGAGCCTGACGCCGCCCTCCGGCAGGGGCAGAGGCGTCTCTATCGTGACTGAGACGCGCCGTATGTCGTAGGTCTCGAACACGCTGTAGCAAAAGAGCAGCGCCACGATCGGCAGCACGATCTTCGCCCTGGTCCCGACGCCAGGCACGACCCCGAACGGGCGCAGCATCAGGGCGATCGCGTCGGCGGCGAAGAACCCCACGCATATCATGCCTATCACGATGAGCCAAGTGAACGACAGGGCGAACATGACCTCCGCCGCCCTCGACGTCCCGAACAGCCGAAGCCTCAGCATGAGGGGCAGGGCCGCGCCGAAGATCGCGATGGCCGCGTGCAGCTTCCACCAGGCTCCAAGCTCGGCTCGCATCCTCAGGTAAAAATATAGGTTGGACACTATAAAAACGGCAAAAGCGGCGTTGAACATATGACCACCTTAAGGCGTATTCGCGGTCGAGGGCACGGCCTCCGGCATCTCAACGGAGCGGCCCAGCTTCTCGAGGCACTCATCGAAGGTCATGTCCACCTGAGCCGACTCGGAGTTGACGAACAGCAGGCCGTCCTTGACGTCCATCAACCCGGTGGTGCCCAGGGCTTCATCCTCAAGGTGCGTCGCGAAGTCGATCCACTTCCCAACGGCCAGGCCAGCGCCCTCGGCCTGGGTCTCCGGCATGATTATCAGCACGTCCTTCGGCCCCACCTGGCACACTATGTCTATGTCCCTGACGCTGTCGTCGATGTGCCGGCAGAAGGCGTTGAATATGTCGTCCGCCTTCGCTATGGCAGCGCCGCGGAAGACCATGCGCAGCAGCGCGACGGACAGCCAGCGCTTGTACCGGCGGACTCGGTACAGCTCCATGCTGAGGTTCTTTTCGCCGTAGCTCCTCCCGTGGAGGCCAGTGTGAGGGTCGACGGAGTCGTCCGATGACCTCGCGGCAGGGCGGTCCTCCTCAAGCTGGTAGTACTCTCTGTCGTACTTCAGCGGCAGCTTTATGATCTTCCACGGCTTGCCGTCCACGAACAGGCCGTCCTTGTCCAGCGGGATGAGGGACGACAGCGGCTTGCCCTGAGCGGCGTCGCGCGTGCGGCCCATCATGTTCAGCAGGGTGTCGCTCACCGAGAGCACGTCGCCGCTTGAGTCGGTCACGGCGAAGGGCAGGGGGAGCTCGGCCGGGTTGGTCTGGAGGTCAAAATACCCGGACGGAGCGTGAGCCTCGGCCCGCGGGGCCGACGTATGGGCAGTTGAGTGAGAGTAGAGATATATGAACACAGCGATGCCGCACGCGACCAGAGTCACGCCGGCCCACTGGAGCATGTTCGTGTCCGTATGGAGGGCCAGGGTGAACAGGAGCAACCCCTGGGCCACGGCGTTGACCGGCAAAAAGCCGGCCACGAGGTCGCGCCTCATAAATATCCCGTAGAGTATCGTCAACATCAAGAACACCAGTCCCGTTATGCCCCATAAGGACGGATCGAGAGGCACAGACTGCCCCCCGCTGAGCACGCTGACGGCAACCAGGGGAAGCACGGCCATAAACGGCGGCGCAAAAAGCCAAGCGAGCGACATCCAGCCAGTGCCCTCGTTTTCAGCATCCATGACAAACCAAATCCTCTCCATAGATAGGCCGGGGCGAATGTGGGCACACGCCCGACGTGGGGTTATAATACAGCAAAAGAGCATGGATTGCACTGCGCAAAATGGAAGGATGATGAAAATGGCGCTGTCCGGCGAGAAAAGCCCGTACCTTTTGATGCACGCCAACAACCCGGTGGACTGGTACCCCTGGGGCTTGGAGGCCTTCTCCCGCGCCCGCGAGGAGGACAAGCCGGTCTTTCTGTCGATTGGCCGGGCCTCGTGCCGCTGGTGCCGCGCCATGGAGAAGGAGTGCTTCTCCGACGCCGAGGTGGCCATGCTCCTGAACGACGCATGCGTCTGCGTCAAGGTCGACGGAGACGAGAGGCCAGACCTCGAGGCGCTCTTCATGGAGACCTGCGTCGCCCAGAACGGCAGCGGCGGCAGCCCCCTGAACCTCTTCCTGACGCCGGAGGGCGAGCCCTTCTTCGCCGCCACGTACCTTCCGAAGAGAACCACGGGGAAGATGCCAGGCCTGGCCGACGTGACGCCGAGGGTCAAGTGGCTGTGGCTCACGCGCAGGGACGACGTCGTCAGAGGGGCCAGGAATTTGGTCGATGCCATAAAGATGCGGGCCGTCGCGCCGAGAAGGGGCCTCGGCATCGTGAAGGCCGGGGCCGCCCAGGCCCGCTTCGCGATGAACGACGTCAAGGACGCCTTCGACCCGACATGGGGAGGATTCAGCGGGTCAGACGCGCAAAAGCACCCGCACTTCCCGATAATGCTGTTCCTCCTGGAGCAGGCGCGCCGCGGCCATGAGCCCAAGGAGGCCCTGTCCATGGTGAGCGTCACCCTCCACAAGATGTGGGCAGGCGGCATACACGACCACCTGGGCGGAGGCTGCTTCCGCTACGCCTTGGACGAGCGCTGGGTGCTGCCGCGCTTCGAGAAGGCGCTGCGCGACCAGGCGATGCTGCTCTGGGTTCTAGCCGCTGCCTACTCGATCGACAGGCACGACTTCTACCGCTCGTTCGCCGAGGACGTGGTGAGGTGCGTCGAGCGCGAGTTCGTCACAGGCGACTCCTGCTTCCGAACCTCCCTGGACGCCGAGGGGGACGGGGCGTCGTACTACTGCTGGACGGACGAGGAGGTGAGGTCGTCCCTGCCCTCCGGCGACGCAGGGCTTTTCTGCGCCGCCTACGCTGTCATGCCAGGGGGGAACTTTATCCCTGAGATGAGCACGCTCCAGATCGGGCGCAACGTCATCTACGAGCCGGCCTCCGTCGTCGAGACGGCCCGGCGCTTCAGCCTGCGCCCCCCCGAGGCGGCCAAGCGCCTCGAAAACGACCGAGCCATCCTATTGAAGGTGCGCGACGCCCGCCCGGCCCCCACCGCGGACGACAGCGTCCTCATGGAGGACAACGGGCTCATGATCGGAGCCCTGGCCCGGGCCGGGAAGGTCTTCGAGCACCCGGAGTGGGTCTCGCGGGCCGAGGCGGCGGCGTCGTTTTTGCACGGCGTCCTCGTCGACCCCAAGGGTGAGTGGCGGAGGCGCTGGGCCGACGGGGAGGCGTCGGTGCCGGCTCTGCCCGGAGACTACGCGGCGATGATATGGGGCCTCATGCAGCTTGCCTCCGACTCGCAGGACGCGCCTGTCCCCTCCGAGGCCGCTGCGCCGGGAAGCGCGCCTGAGGCCCCGCCGAGGCGTGCCCGCGACGCCCGGAGGCCGCCGTCCCGGCGCTCTCCCCCCGTTCCGGAAAGAGAGAGACATAACACCCCTGCTGCTGTTCGGAGGAGGGACTGGTCGGCTCAGGCCGAGGTTTTGGCGGCCAAGCTGGAGGAGCACTTCTGGGACGAGGAGGGGGGGTTCTTCCTCTCCGCGTCCGACCCGCTGATATTCCTCAGGCGCAAGGCGGCGGTGGACGACGCGGCCCCCTCGGCCAACGCCCTGGCCGTCATGGCTTACGCGGCCCTGGCCGAGGCCACGGAGAAGGAGAAGGAGAAGAGCACTGCGTACCTCGACAAGGCCGACGCGGTCTCCTCGTGCTTCGCCCGCGCGGTGAACGCCGCGCCCGTCGACCACATCTCGATGATCGCCGCCGCGATGCTCTCGAAGGACGCGCGCGCCTCCGTAAAGGAGGCGGAGAAGGAAGCCGATAAAGAGGCAGATCAGGAGAAAAAGGCCGACGAGGCGAAGGAACCCGAGAAGGCCGAGGAGCGCCGCTCCGAGGCCGAGCCGATTGTCCGAAGACGGCGCGTCGGCCAGCGCCGCTGAGGGAGCCAGTATATAATATATATAATAGGAAGCTCTTTCGCGCTTCGCCCTTTTTCCAAGGGCGGCGGCGCCCCGTCAAGGAGGTTGGGGAACCGTGTTTTATCGTGTATGGAGGCGTTTCATTTTTATGGCGCCGGCGGCTCTGGTACTTACCCTGCTTATCCTAGGCTCGGAGGCCTTCGCCGCGGTTAGCGAATACCCGCTGAAAACGGGGGACGGGTACCAGTTCGACAACGTCTACGGCCCGTCGGGGATAGGCGCCCAGTGGATGGTCATCGTCGGCGAGACGGAGTACACCGGCGGCGACGAGGTGAACACCGACGTCAAGATCGGAGGCGTCGGCAACATCGTCAACGGGCGCTACCCCGTCAGGATCGACAACCTCGGCAGGTGGGGGGAGCTCATGCCGCCGAACCCGGTCGTCGCGCCCTACGTCAACGGCGAGGGCTGGCCGATACTCGCCATGTTCCTTGTCATGCCGGAGCAGCACTCCAAGATGCGCATCCGCTTCGTGTACCTGCCGAAGCCCCTGGCCGACGAGGAGGTCGTCACGCCCGGCGTCGACGTGGCCAACGACGAGTACACGAGGGTCGTGACGGCGCTGTTGGACCAGCCGACCAACCTTGAGACCCCCTTAACGCCCATTTTCGAGATAAGCCTGGACAAGAGGCCGGAGTTCAGGGGTTACGGCAGCAGCCGCGGCGACTTCATATTTACCCAGAACCCAGACCAGAGGCCGTCCC
>JAISUL010000100.1 GCA_031272145.1 Synergistaceae bacterium | reverse complement strand
TTCTATGTGGCACAGCACCATCTGCTGAACGCCTCCGAGCAGGCGGAGTCTGACCAGCACGTCTGCACGCTTAGCCCCGCCCTTCGTGCCGAACGTGACCTTGGGGTCTGAGACCCCTTTCTTCCATAATATCACGCTTTTGCTCCCGATCTTTTCCGCACGCGCGAAAAGGAGGCAGCACGGGCGGGCGCAAAAAACGCGGGGAGCGCACACCCCCCGCTCGTTTCTCGGAAATGATCACCCTACCTAGCGGTGCCCAGCCCCCGCTCCCTTAAGCAGCTCCTTCCTAAGCCACTCGTCCGCCGCCGCTTCTAGCGCCTCTTCCCTTGCGTCGGCCTTCGACGACAAGAAGCCTTGCACAACCAGCAGGGGGACGGCGCAGCAAAGCCCTGCCACAGTTGTGAAGAGCGCCTCGCGTATGCCGCCCGTCACAGCGGGGGCGTCGATCGCTCCGCCTTGGCTCAGCACGCCGAACATTCTCACCATCCCCAAGACGGTGCCCAGAAGCCCAAGCATCGGGGCGGCCTTGATTATCAGCGCCAGAGCGGGCAGGCGCCGGCGCCACTCGAAGACGTCAGCGCGTATCGTGCGCTCGGCCAAAATTTGCAGCGCATCAGGGGCAACGTCTTGGAGAGCCGTTCCGAGGGGAGCTAGCTCCCCAAAGTTCGGCAGTCTTCGCGACGCTAGCGCAAAAAAGGCCAGCCTCTCGATGACGATCGCCGCGCCAAGCACCGACATTAGGAGGATCACCCACATCACAGGGCCACCGGCGTCCATATAAAACATAAACCCGTTCATTCGTGGCCTCCTCGGGGACGACTGTCCTCTTGGGGACGACTGTTCCCTCGGGGACGACTGTCCCCTTGGGGGAAATCTGATTTTCTCATAGATAACGCTATTCTCTTTCTCTCAAGGTCGACGCCGGTTACGACGACGGTGACGTGCTGGCCGGGATACAGGGAGGAGTGCGGGGAGGGCGCAAAGTCGCCCGATGGGAGCCGACCGTCGGCCATGCGGCTGACGTGAATTAGGCCCTCGTTGTGAACCCCCACGTCCACGAACGCGCCGAAAGCCGCGACGTTGGTGACCACGCCGGATAACACCATCCCAACCCGCAAATCGGTTATGCTTCTCACGTGCGGGTCGAAGGCCAAGGGCTCGAACGACGAGCGCGGGTCGCGGCCCGGCTTGGCGAGCTCCAGCAGGATGTCCTTCAGAGTGGGAAGCCCCGCCGTCTCCGAGACGAAGTCGCTCAAGCGGGGCGCGAGGGCGGAGCGCAGGTCAGGTCTGGCTATGAGGTCGGATACGCTGCAGTTCATCGCCTTAGCCATTCGTTCGACGGTGTGGTAATTCTCAGGGTGCACGGCAGAGGCGTCCAGCGGATTGGCAGGGGGTGGGCCGTCGGCCTGTCCCAGGATGTTAATGCGCAGGAAGCCCGCCGCCTGCTCGAAGGTCTTTGGCCCTAGCCTCGGCACCTTCTTGAGCTCCTCGCGCGACCTGAACGCGCCGTTGGCCGAGCGGTATTTCACCAGAGCACTTGCCGTTTGCATGTTAAGCCCTGAGACGTAGGACAGAAGCTCGACTGGGGCGGTGTTCACGTCGACCCCGACCGCGTTCACGCAGCCTATGACGACGTCGTCGAGCGAGCGCCTGAGTTCCTTTTGATCCACGTCGTGCTGGTACTGCCCGACGCCTATTGACTTGGGGTCTATCTTGACCAGCTCGGCGAGCGGGTCCATCAGCCTGCGCCCGATGGACACTGCCCCCCTCACGGTTATGTCGCTGTCGGGAAACTCGTTCCTAGCGCTCTCCGAGGCGGAGTAGACCGAGGCCCCGCTCTCGTTCACCGACGCGACGATAACGTCCTTGGGGAGCCTCATCCCCCGCACGAAGTCCTCGGCCTCGCGCCCGCCTGTGCCGTTGCCTATCGCCACGGCCTTTAGCGAGTATTTTTTGATCAGGCTGAGCAGCTTGCCCGCCGCGTTGGGGCGCCTAAGGAAAACCACGTCGCTGTGCAGCAATGCGCCCTTGTCGTCGAGGCAGACGACCTTGCAGCCTGTGCGGATTCCTGGGTCTATGGCCAGTGTGGCCTTGTGTCCCATAGGGGGCGACATCAGCACCTCCCTCACGTTGTCGGCGAAGATGCGTATGGCCTCGGCGTCGGCGCGTTTTTTCATGGCGGCGCGGAGCTCGTTCTCCATCGACGGCCTGAGAAGCCGCCTGTAGCCGTCGGTCACGGCGCGCGCCACGAGACGCGACGAGGCGCTGGTTCCCTTCACGAACATGCGCTTGAGAACCGCGAGGCAGTCGTCCTCCGGCGGAGCAATGGACACCCTGAGAAAACCCTCCCTCTCGCCGCGGAATATGGCCAGCACCCTGTGAGAGGGCATCGCCGCAGCCTGCTCCCGGCGGTCGAAGTAGTCACGGTATTTCTCGCCTTGGGCATCATTCTTTGTCAAGCCGGAGCTGACCAGCACGCTCTTGCGGGCAAAAACCTTCCTTATCTCGGTTCGTGCGTCCGGGTCTTCGCTGAAGCGCTCGGCCAATATGTCGAGCGCGCCACTCAGTGCGTCGGCTGCGGACTCCACGCCTCTTTCTCGGGATACGAAGCGTTTTGCCTCTTTGTCAGGGTCTACTGAGAGCCGGCCGTCGGCGTCCTTTTGGGCGAACAGCAGGTCGGCGAGCGGCGCCAGGCCCTTTTCAGCGGCAGCGGCAGCGCGGGTCTTGCGCTTCGGGCGATAGGGGAGATAGGCGTCCTCCAGAGCTGCACTGGTGCGCGCCGCGTCGACGGCAGCGCGCAGCGCGGGCGTCAGAATCCCCCGCGACGAGAGCGACTCGATTATCGACGCGCGGCGCTTTTCAAGCTCCACCAGACGCTCGTTTCTGTCGCGCACTGCGGCGATAACGGTCTCGTCGAGCGAACCAGTGGCCTCCTTGCGGTAGCGCGCGATAAACGGCACGGTGCACCCCTGCGCGAATAAGGCCAGCACAGCCCTAACCTGCACCTCCCTCACGCCGAGTTCGTCAGCGATACAATGCGCCGTGTTTACGCTGCCGTCGCCCAAGGCGTTAACTTAACTCCTTCTCCTTTAGAAATTCCCGGTAGTCCTTCAGGGCGTACTGCAGCAGCGCGGGACAGTCGAGTTCGTAAGGGCAGCGGGTTCGGCACTGGCCGCAGTGCACGCAGAGGGTTATCATCTCCATCTTGGCCTGCCACTCTGGCGTCACCCAGTCGCGCCACGGGGCGCGGCGCAGCAGAAACGGCATTCGGGCGCAGTTATGTATCTCGATGCCGACGGCGCAAGGGGCGCAGTAACCGCAGCCGCGGCAGAACCCCCCGCCGAGCTCCTCCCTGTCCCGCTCGATCTTCGCCATCATCTCGCCGTCGAGCAGGGGCGGGTTCTTTTCTAGGGCGAGCACCTCGTCTAGCTCCTCCTGCCGCTGGAAACCCCAGATCGGCACGACGTGTGGCATCGGAGTTAGATACGCCATGCTCGGAGCGGCGCTTGTCAGAAGCCCGCCGCAGAGCGCCTTCATCGCTATGAACCCCATGCCGTGCTCGCCGCACTGCCTCGCCATCTCGATCTCCCTGTCGCTTGAGAGCGCCGAGAGCGGGTATTGGAGCGTGTCGTAAAGCCCTGACTCTATTATGTTCACGGCGTTATAGAGGCGGTGGTTGGTTATGCCTATGAAGCGGATTTTTCCCTGCTCGCGCGCTTTGGTCATGCAGGCGTAGATGGGGCTGTCGGCCAAGGGTGGCTCCTTCGGGTTGTGGAACTGGTAGATGTCGATGTGGTCGGTCTTGAGCATCGATAGGCTCGTTTCGAGGTACTTCCAGAACATATCGGGCGTGTCCGCGACTCGTGCCTTGGTCGCTATGACGACTTGATCGCGGATCGGCGACAGGGCGCGCCCGACCTTCTCCTCGCTGTCGGAGTAGGCGCGGGCCGTGTCAAAAAAGTTTATGCCCCCGTCGAACGCCCCGCGCAGCAGCGCCTCGGCCTCGGGAAAGGCCAGCCTCTGTATGGGCAGCGCCCCGAAGCCCGAGCGCGAGATACTCAGTCCCTTGACAAGCTGTGTGTACCGCATTGTCTGCCTCCTTGGTGGTGGGGGGGTCTCAGACCCAGAGGTCTTAGACCTCGAGGTCTTAGACTCCGGAGGGCCTAATGCCCCAATCTTATTTTCGCGTGTAAAGGAATGGCCCGGCGTTCTCGAAGCCCAGTTTCTTGTACTCGAAGATCTGCTCGGTGGAGCCGACGAGTAGATACCCGCCGGACGCCAAGGCGTTGTAGAACTTCTGATACAGCAGGGCCTTTGTGTCCATCGTGAAGTAGATGACGACGTTGCGGCACAGGATCAGGTCGAAGCCTGAGGGGAACGGGTCGTCGATCATGTTGAACCGCCGGAACGTGACGCGCCGCTTGATCTCCGGCGTGACCTCGTACGTCTCGCCGTTGTCGGACGTCGTGAAGTACCTGTTCAGGTACTCAGGCGGGGCGTTGATTATCTGGCGCTTGAGGTACACGCCCTTCTGCGCTATTGCCAGAGCGCCCTGGTCTATGTCGCAGGCCAGAACCGGCACGCTGGCGTCCAGCCCGCACACGGCCGAAAGTATCGCCAACGAGTACGGCTCCTCGCCGGTGGCGCAGCCAGCGCTCCACAGCTTCAGGCGCTTGTGCCCGCGCTTGTGCATGAGCTCAGGGATAATCTGGTCCCTCAGCTTCCACCACTGCTTGTCGTTGCGGAAGAACTCCGACACGTTGATGGTCAGGTGGTCGAGAAACTCCCTCAGCTTTTTGTCGTCGCCGCTGATCATGTTGAAGTACTCGTCGTAGGTTTTGACGTTCCAGCGGTCTTTAAGCATGTGCACACGGCGGTGTATCTGAGCCTTGTAGGAGTTCAAATCCAACCCGATGATCCGGCACAACTTGCGCTTGAACTCCTCGTACTCCGGGGAGCTGTAGACGTTAGTATCCTCCATGTGCCTCACCTTCAGGGCATGATGCCACTTCGCTAATCTTCAAGGATTTCCTTCTCTTTGGCCTTGAAGGCTTCCTCTATCTTCTTGACCGCCTCGTCCGTGATGTCCTGAACGTCCTTGGAGAACTTCTTCAGGTCGTCCTCGGTGATCTTGGAGTCCTTCTCCAGCTTCTTAAGAAGCTCGACGGCGTCGCGGCGGTGGTTGCGCAGGACTACCCGCGACTCCTCGGCCTTCTTTGCGACCAGCTTCACGAGCTCGACGCGGCGCTCCTTCGTGAGCTCCGGAAGGGTCAGGCGCACGCTTTCGCCGTCGTTCTGCGGCGTGATGCCCAGCTTCGACGCCAAAAGCGCCTTCTCTATGGCCTTCAGCGAGCCGCGGTCGAAGGGTACTATCTGTATCTTCCGCGCCTCAGGCGTGGTGATGTTGGCCATCTGCTTAAGGGGCGTCGGGTTTCCGTAGTAGTCGGCCCTTATGTCGCCAACGAGCGCCGGATGCGCCCGCCCGGTGCGTATAGCCAGATACTCCCCGCGCAGGAACTCCAGAGCCTTGTCAAGCTTGACGCGCAGATCCTTTATCTCGTTTATCTCGGCCTTAGGCATGGAAAAAACCCCCTTATCAAGTCAAGCAAATCTCGGCCGCGGCGGAGTCAGCTTCGGCAGACCCCAACGACCGTGCCGATGTCCTCGTCCTTGACGAGCGCGGAGACGAGGCTGCCGCTCTTCAGGACGTTTATCACCAATATCGGAATTTTGTTCTCCATGCAGAGGGAGAACGCCGTCCCGTCCATGACCTTCAGGTCGCGCTCGAAGGCCTCGCGGTAGGTGAGCGAGGGGAAGAAGCGCGCGTCAGGGTGGGTGGCCGGGTCGGAGTCGTAGATTCCGTCGACCTTTGTGCCCTTGACCATGCAGTCGGCGTTTATCTCGGCGGCGCGGAGGGCTGCGGCCGTGTCGGTGGAGAAGTACGGCGAGCCAGTGCCAGCCGCGAATATGACCACCCGCCCCTTAGCAATGTGCCGCAGCGCGCGCCGCCGCACGTATGGCTCGGCGACGGAGCGCATCTCGACGGCGGTCTGAACACGCGTCTCGACCCCAAGCCGCTCCAGAACGCTCTGGAGGGCCAGGGCGTTTATGACCGTGCCCAGCATGCCCATGTAGTCGGCGGTGGCGCGTTCGATGCCGAGCTTCTCCATCTCCTTGCCGCGCAGGATGTTCCCCCCGCCGACGACGAGGGCGAGCTCGACGCCGGCGTTCCGCACCTCGGCTATCTCCGAGCCGATGCGCCTAACCTCGTCGAAGCCGAACACCGCCGGACAGTCAGTTGGGGCAGAGCCAGAGTCAGAAAAGATCTCGCCGGACAGCTTCAGTAGAACGCGCCTATACCGCATCAGGCTGCCTGCTGCCCTATTCTCCGACGGCGAAGCGGGCGAAGCGCCTCACGACGATGTTCTCGCCCAGCTTGGCGATGTTCTCGACGATGAGGTCCTTCACCTTCTTGTCGCCGTCGCGGATGTAGGCCTGCTCCAGAAGGCAGGAGGTCTCGTGGAACTTCCGCACCTTGCCCTCGATGATCTTCTCGCGCACCGAGTCGGGCCTCTGCTTGCCCTTCTCGGCGTCCTCGTCGATCAGCTGCTGGCGGTATATCGCCTTCTCGCGCTCCAGGTCCTCCTCTGGGACGTCCTCCGGCTTCAGGTAGAGCGGGTTCGCCGCCGCGACCTGCATCGCCAGCTCGTGTCCGAGGGCGTTGAACTCGTCGGTCTTGGCCACGAAGTCCGTCTCGCTGTTGAGCTCGACCAGCGAGCCTATCTTGAAGTTGGTGTGGACGTAATGGAAGACGCGCCCGTCGGACGCGGTTCTGGCCGCCTTCTTGGCTGCCTTGGCCAGGCCCTTCTCGCGGAGGTAGTCTATGGCCTTCTCCATGTTCCCGCCGGTCTCGGAGAGGGCTGCCTTGCAGTCCATCATCCCCGCGCCGGTGCGCTCTCTGAGCTCCTTGACGGCAGACGCTGCTATATCGGGCATATCGGCACCTCCTACTCTAGTCTAGGCAACAGCCGCAACAGCCGCTGAGAGCAGACCGTCTGCGGCTGGCTCGGCGCCGTAGGCGTCGTGAATGCGCGTCACCTGATGCCCCTCGCGCACCGGCCTGTAGAGCTCCGGTGCGGCCTCTGGCTGCGCCTGCGCGTCCTCGCCCTGGCGCCCCTCTATGACGGCGTTGGCCATCAGGGCGCTTATAAGCTTTATCGCGCGTATGGCGTCGTCGTTGCCTGGGATGGGGTAGTCGATGAGCTCGGGGTCGCAGTTCGTGTCGACGATCGAGACGATCGGGACTCCAAGCTTGCGGGCCTCGGCGATGGCGTTCTCCTCGCGCCGCGAGTCGATGAGGAACATGGCGTCGGGCACGGAGTCCATCATAGCTATGCCGCCGAGGTACTTCTCGAGCTTGGACTGCTCCTTGCGGAGCGTCGCAGTCTCCTTCTTGGAAAACTCGCTCCACTTGTCGTCGTCATCGTACTTGCGGAGCTCCAGCATGCGCTGAACGCGCTTGCGTATCGTGGAGAAGTTGGTCATAAGCCCGCCGAGCCAGCGCTGGTTGATGTAGTGCTGGCCGCAGCGCGTCGCCTCGTCCCTTATGGTGTCCTGAGCCTGCCGCTTCGTCCCCACGAACAGGATCGAGCCGCCCGCCGCCGAGGTCTCCCTCACGAAATCGTAAGCCCTGTCGAGCCCCCTCACGGTTTTCTGCAGGTCTATAATGTAGACCCCGTTGCGCTCCGTGAAGATGTAGGGCTTCATCTTGGGATTCCACCGCCTCGTCTGGTGCCCGAAGTGGACTCCGCACTCCAACAGCTGTTTCATACTGACGACCGCCACGTTTTCAACCTCCTAAAATGGTTAAGCCTCCGCGGCCAGGGGCGCGATCCCAAAGGACACCGCCGCGCGACCCGGAAAATCCGCGTGAGTAGTGTTACGCTAGGGAGTATATCATACTTTATTTTCCCGCCCCATGGTCAGGCGCACAATGTTGTCCCCGTGCCGGCATATCGACATGAGAGCCAGCACGAGCGATACGGCGATGTACGGCGCCGGGGCGTCCAGCATCCAAAAGAACAGGGGAAGCGAGAGCAGCGACACCATCGAGGCCACGGAGACGTAGCGCGTGGCGGACATCACCGCGTACCATATCGCGCCGCTGAGCAGCGCTATGGCGAATGACTCGTAAGGCCAGAGGAAGAACGCCACCCCGTAGGTCGTCGCGACGCCCTTGCCGCCCTTGAACTTGAGCCACACCGGGTAGTTGTGCCCCAGCACCGCCGCGAAGCCGGCCAGCGAAAGCAGCCACGGCTCGACCCCGTAGGTGGCCGTGACCAGCAGGGCGAACGCGCCCTTCAGCATGTCGACCACCGTCACGAACACTGCCCAGCCCTGTCCCATAACCCGCCTGACGTTCGTCGCGCCGATGCTGCCGGAGCCGATCGTCCTTATATCGACGCCCCGCGCCAGGCGAACCGTCAAGTATCCCGTCGGGATGGAACCGATGAAATAGGAAACGAGCATCCAAAGTATTGCGCTCCTCATACCGACCATCTCCGTTCATGATTTTTCGCTTGTGAGGCAAGCCACGCGCCATTTTACTATAAACGCAGGTGTTTAAGAGCCGCGTCCGCCGCCTCGTCCAAAACTTTCGCATGGCCCTCCGAGAGGTCGAACCACGCCGAGGGGGAGAACTTCTCCGAGCCGAACCATGTCATCTGGCGCCTGAGGAAGGCCTTCGTCCTTCGTATGTCGGAGGCCAGGGCGTCGTCCAGGGTCATGCCCCCGCGGCACCATGCTGCGAGCTCGGAGTACCCGAAGCCCCGCATGGACGGGAAGCGCTCGTCGAAGCCGTGAGCGACCAGCCACGCCACCTCCTCCGGATAGCCTGAGGCGAACTGGCGTGCCGCGCGGGACGCCACGCGCTCGTAAAGCTCCGCCCTCGGCCTGGTCAGACCGATATACAGGGGGGACATCCCTGACTGCCGTCCCTTCCGCCCATAGAGGACGGACGGGGGGGTTGACGTGACGGAGAATATCTCGAGGGCCCGGACGAGGCGCTGGGCGTCGTGGGGGTGGAGGCGGACGGCGGTGACAGGGTCGACCTCGGCGAGCATCCTGTGAAGGGCCTCGGGGCCGTCCGCCTCGGCGATCTGCTCATACTTCCTCCGGACGCCGTCTGAGCTCGGCAGGCCCTCGGAGAGCATCCCGCCGAACAGGGCCTGATAGTAGAAGGGCGTCCCCCCGACGAACAGGGGCACGCAGCCGCGCGCGCGTATTCGCAGGGCTGCCGCGGCGGCGACGTCCACGAATGAGGCAGCGCTGAACACCTCGTCAGGGTCGGCGATGTCTATTAAATGATGGGGAATTCTCTTTCGGGTCTCGAGCGAGACCTTGTCTGTTCCTACGTCCATATAGCGGTAGACCTGACGCGAGTCCACGGAGATGACCTCCGCGTGCAGTCGCTCCGCGAGCTCTAGGCTAAGCTCTGTCTTGCCGACGGCCGTTGGGCCTATTATGGCTACGACGTTCATGGAATTCATACAAATAGCGCCCCGCTTTCATATGCGCGGAGCCGTGTGTCACTTTCATGCGCGGAACCGTGTGTCACGGCGTGCTCCTTGGGGTCTTGTACCCCAACTCCCCAGTTTTCATTAACGCGCCCTTGAAAAAATCAAGGGCGCGCTCACGAAAGGGAATTTAGAATTTGGACCCCACCAGACGCAGCAACCCTCCCTTCCACAAGCGGACTGATCTGCAGTGCCCTGAATTATACTACAAAAAATCGGCTGTCAAGAGCTCTGCCTCGGAAAATTTTACGAAAATTTCTAAAAAAAATCAAGTACATTTCAGTCGAGCGTTCACGGCCTCGGCCAGTGCTTTGACCCCGGCGGCGCCGCCGGGGCCCTTCGCGGCGTCGCCTATCACTGTCCAGCCGCGCAGCCCCTTGAAGAGCGCGGCGAGGCCCGAGCCGCTCACCTTGACCTCGCCGTGCGAGACCGAGACGCTGCGCAGCCCCGCGGCGGCGCCGCCGCACCGGATAGCCGCCGCGTCCATGAGCCGCGCCGCCTCCTCCGGCAGGGGGCCGAAGCGGTCGGCCACCTCGCGCCGCAGCTCCTCGACCTCGCAGACCTTGGACGTCCTCAGCAGGCGCCGGTAGAGCGTCACCCTCACGTCGCCCTGGGGGATGTAGCTGCTCGGTATCGACCCGCCGGCATCCTCGGTCACCTCTATCTGCTCGGCCTGGCCGCGCAGCCTCGCTATCTCCCTCTCCAGCATGCGGTAGAAGAAGTGGAAGCCGCCGTCCGTCCCGCGCCCGTGCTGCCTCGTGCCGCCGAACTCGCCGGCCCCGCGTATCTCCAGGTCGCGCCGCGCGAGGCTGTAGCCCGACCCCAGGCCGGTCAGGCCCGCGATGGCGTCGAGGCGGTCTATGGTGTCGCGGCTCGGCGACTCGTCCGTCTCGGGGTAGAAGAAGTACGCAAAGGCGTTCTCGCCGCGCCTGCCGACCCTCCCGCGGAGCTGGTACATCTGGGCCAGGCCGAACTCCCGCGCGTCGTCCACTATGATGGTGTTAGCCCTGCCCACGTCCAGGCCGCTCTCGATGATGCTCGTGCAGAGCAGGATGTCTATCTTGCCGCCGTAGAAGTCAAGCATCGCCGACTCCATGGCCCGCTCCGGCATCCGGCCGTGGGCTATCCGTATGTCGGCGTCGGGGAAGAGCTCCTTCAGCATGGACATCTGCCGCTCCATGCGCGATATTCGGTTCGTGACGAAGTACACCTGCCCGCCGCGCGTGAGCTCGTTCGCTATGGCCCGCCGAGCCAGGGACGTCTGCCAAGGGCCTGCGAAGGTCATGACCGGCAGCCTGTCGCTCGGCGGAGTGGATAGCACGGAGATGTCCCGGAGCCCACGGAGCGACATGGCGAGGGTGCGCGGTATCGGCGTGGCGCTCAGGCTCAGTATGTCTATTGATCCGTACGCCCTCTTGATCTCCTCCTTGTGCATTACGCCGAAGCGGTGCTCCTCGTCGACCACGAGGAGGCCCAAGTCCTTGAACTTCAGGCCGCCTCCGAGCAGCTTGTGCGTGCCTATCAATATGTCGACCGCGCCGCTCGCCACGTCCGCCGCAGTCCGTGACATAGCGCTCCTAGACACGAAGCGTGACATTAATCCGACCTTGACCGAGAAGCCGGACATGCGCGAGGTGAAGGTCGAGTAGTGCTGCTGGGCGAGGATGGTGGTCGGGACAAGCACGCACACCTGCTTGCCGGAGAGTATTGCGCGGAACGCCGCCCTCATCGCGACCTCGGTCTTGCCGAAGCCGACGTCCCCGACCAGCAGCCTATCCATCGGGAAGGGGCGGCTCATGTCCTCCATTATCTCGGCGACGGCGCGGTTCTGGTCGGAGGTCTCGACGTGGGGGAACGACGCGACGAAGTCAGAGTAAAGGCCGTCGGGCTGGGCGAAGGGAGGGCGGCGCTCAAGCTCGCGCTTGGCGAAGAGCTCCAGTATGACCTTGGCCTCCTCGCGGGCGCGCTCTCTGTCCTTCTCGGCCGACCTGCGCCACTTGACGCTCGACAGCGAGTCCAGAGGGGTCTCGTCGCTCTCGTGCTCGTCCAGAGGGGTCAGCTTGTGGAACTGGGACGTGGGGATCATGAGGCGCTTGTTCTCGGCGAACTCCAGGATTATCGCGTCGCATGGGCCGCTCGCAGGGCCGGGCTTTATGGTCTTCGGTGGGGCCACTGCCTCGACGCCGCGGAAGACGGCCATGCCGTAGTCCTCGTGGATGACCAGCTGCCCATTTGACAGCCTGTCGCGCCACTCAGCTGGGGGGCGCCGAACCAGACCTGCCAGGACGACCGGGTCGTCGGACACGCCGGAGAGCTCCCGGTCTGAAAGAAACGCCACCCGCTCGGAGCGCGACACAAAGCCCGACGAGAGCCGCCCGTATGACAGGGTCAGAGCGCCGGCCCCAGTCATAAAGAGCTCTGCGAACGGGCCGTCCTTCTCGTCGAGGAAGCGCTGGCTGGTCGTGAAGACGTTTATTTTGTATCCCTGCTCCAAATGGGACGAGCAGAACCGCGCGAGGGCGGATATGTCCCCGCGGAACGGCGGCGCCTCGTCTATGTCGAACTCGCACTCGGCGGCTGGCTCCACCTCGCGGACAACTCTCAGGAGCGGACGGCGCGACAGGGGTGAGAAGACCTCGTCCCACGGAGGCGCGGGCTCCGCCTCGCGGGAGCGCGGTATTCTGGCCTCGTTCCACAGGGCGCGGTAGGACTCCGCCACTGCCTCCACCTTGCGCGGGTCGAACAGGACGACCGAGAAGCCGCCCCGATCGGCCAGCATCGAGGTGAAGTCCGAGTACCGCGCGGCGGTCACGCTGTGCAGGCTGACGGAGTCGAGCGAGGCCACGCTCTTCTGCGTGCCTGGGTCGAACGACCTGATGCTCTCGACCGAGTCCCCGAAGAACTCGAAGCGCAGGGGCATGGGCTCGACCGGGTCGAACACGTCCATTATGAAGCCCCTGACCACGTACTGCCCTGGCGACCACACGAGGTCAGACCTGTGGTAGCCGCTCATTTCGAGCCATGAGATGAGGGACTCCCGGCGGTACTCCGCGCCGATCTCGATGGACATGTCCGAGCCCCCGACGAGGCACGGAGTTATGAGCGAGCCCGGCGTGCAGACCAGAACCCCGCCCTCTTTGATCCACCTCATGACCGCCGCGCCTCGCTGAAGGAGCAGGGGGCGCATGGAACTGACCCCTGACTCGCGCTGAAGCGGAAGCTCGATCAGAATCAGGGGGGCGTTGTTTGGGTTAAGGGTATGAAAGTCTGAGGCGAAGTCCGCGGCGGAGCGGACGTCTGGCAGCAGCGCGAGGAGAAAGTTTTCCTTGCCCTTGCCCCTGCCTCTACCATTGCCCTCGCCCCTACCCTCATTACCCTCGCACGAGCACACGTAAGCGCGCGCGGCGCCTCCGGCTCTGTCCAGGACGGTGCCGCCCCTGTCCAAGACTGAGTCGGCGGCTCCGCGAATATTCGCAATCAGCGTCCTCATAGGACGCCGCCTTTTTCGGAAAAACCTGCGTTCATTCTTATTATTCTTCCCGCATAATCTCGACAAAACAATTGCCGACTGTTAGGATTTCTAGCATAGAGCAGGGCTAAAGTCAATCAGTCCTTTCGGCGGAGAGGGGGGCATGCATGAGCGATTCCGTCGGCGCCATAGGAATAGATCTGGGCACGCGCAACGCGCTGTGCGCCTTCATAGGGGAGGACTCGCGCCCCGTTATGATACCGAACCGCTGGGGCCGCACGACCACGCCCTCCGTGGTTGGCTGGAACGACGGCTGGCTCGTGGGCGAGGACGCGGTGAGGCGGTCGCTTCAGTGCCCCATCCCCGTTTGGTGGGACCTCAAGCGCAAGGTCGGCGACGGATTTCGCGCCTCGTGCGGAGGAAGGACTTACGCCGCGCAGGACGTGCTCGTGCCACTGATACGCGCCCTTCGGGAGGACGCGGAGGTCTTCATGGGGCGCTTCGTGTCGTCCTGCGTGCTGACCGTTCCGGCATGCTTCTCTCTGGCTCAGAGGGAGGCGATGGTGAAGGCGGCTGGGGCAGCTGGGCTTCGCGAGGCGCGCATAGTCAACGAGCCGACCGCGGCGGCCCTGGCCTTCGGGCGGGACGGGCGCTTCCTGATAGTGGACTTCGGCGCCGGCACAGTGGACATATCCGCGGCGGAGAGCGAGGACGGGGTGTGGCAGGTGCTGGAGAGCGTGGGCAGCGCGAGGATCGGGGGCTACGACTTCGACATAGCCATGGCCGAGTGGCTCCGCGAGCGGCTGAACCTTCCCCCGATGAGCATGGACGACCCGGCGTGGCGCGTCCTAGTGCTGGAGGCCGAGAACATCAAGATAGCCCTGTCGTCATGCCACGTCTACGAGTGGAACCCTCCGCCCCTTCCCGGCGTCGAGTACCTGCGCACGTGTTCGCCGGTGCGCATCGAGCGGGAGGACTTCGAGCGCATGGTGCGGTTCTCCATAAGGCGCATCATGCACGCGGTGCGCCGGATGTGGGAGAGGTACGAGCCTGAGCACCTGCTCCTGGTCGGGGGGTCGAGCCGCATACCGCTTCTCCACGACATCCTTGAGCGGGAGATAGTCAGGCCGGAGCGCCTTCGCCTCTGCGCCGAGGAGTCCGTCGCGGCAGGTGCGGCGCTTTACGCCGAGGCCGGGGGTGACCGTCTGCTGCTGGACGTGCTTTCCGGGGACGTGGGCTTCGTCGCTGACGGAGAGTCGAGGATCATAGCGATGGCCGGGACTCCGCTTCCGCTTACGACGCGCCTGCGCTTCGCGCCGGAGAGCTCAGGCCCTACCGAGATGGTTTTTTTTCAAAACATGAACGACATTCCGAGCGACGCGATGGAGCGGCCCAGCGGCCAGACGGCCCTCGCAGTGCTGAACATCGACGCCGTGGCCGGGATGGACGTGTCGCTTCGGTGCTCCGTGACCAACGCCGGCCTGATGCGGCTGACTCTGAGGCACAACGGGGCGACGATCGAGGCGTCCCTCACCGGGCGGGTGGGGCAGACCGACCAGCCCGCCGGTTCACCTGCCGACCGCAAGCGCCTGCGTGACCTCAAGCTGCGTCTGGTGCCGATGGAGATGGCATTGTCGGACGAGCAGAGGGAGAGGCTCTACGCGCTCCTGCACCGCATAGACGGCATGAACGGCGGCACGGACGCGGTGGCGGTGCTGGAGCGCCTCGTCAGAGACCTGGAGATAGCGCTGACATAGAAAAAAACCCGAAGGACTGTCCTGCGGGTTTTTCTTTATACCTTTCTTCTATATATATAAGGGAGCTGATTTATGTGAAGGACAGGGAATCATTGGGGAGCCGGCTCGGTTTTATCTTCCTGTCGGCAGGGTGTGCCATAGGGCTTGGGAACGTGTGGCGCTTCCCGTTTATCGCGGGGCGCTACGGCGGTGCGGCGTTCATCCTTATCTATCTGGTTTTCATCGTGTGCCTCGCCATGCCGGTCATGGTGATGGAGTTCTCGGTCGGACGTGCGTCGCGCCTCAGCGTGGCGGGGTCGTTCACCGCCCTCCAGCCTAAGGGGACGCACTGGTCGATCTTCGGCTTCTTCGGCTTCGCGGGGAACTACGTGTTGATGATGTTCTACACCACGATCACGGGGTGGATGCTGGCCTACACGTGGTACAACCTGACGGGGCAGATTCACGGCCTCTCGCCCGATCAGGTCGGGGCATTTTTCGGCACGATGCTCGGCGACCCCTGGGGGCTGACCTTCTGGATGGCGGTCACAGTTGCCATCGGCATGCTGATATGCGCGATCGGGCTTCAGAAGGGAGTCGAGCGCGCAACGAAGATAATGATGTGCGGCCTGCTCGCGATGGTCTTGATCCTCGCCGCCCGCGCCGTCACTCTGCCAGGCGCGGATGAGGGCCTGAAGTTCTACCTCATGCCGGACTTCAACCGTTTGGTCGAGAACGGCATATGGAACACGGTCTACGCCGCCCTGGGCCAGGCGTTCTTCACGCTGAGCCTCGGCATCGGCAGCATGGCCCTCTTCGGCAGCTACATAGGGCGCGACCGCTCGCTGCTCGGTGAGGCAATGATAGTAACCGGGCTCGACACGTTCGTTGCCCTGTGCGCCGGTCTGATAATCTTCCCCGCCTGCTTCGCCTATGGAGTAAACCCCGGCGCAGGCCCCGGCCTCATCTTCGTTACCCTGCCCAACATGTTCAGCAACATGCCTGGCGGCCGCTGGTGGAGCACGCTGTTCTTCCTGTTCATGAGCTTCGCCGCAATGACCACGGTGGTATCGGTCTTCGAGCTCCTCATCGCCGCGTCGATGGAGCGCTGCGGCTGGAGCAGGAAGAAGGCCGGAGCCATCAACTTCGTTGCCCTGTTTATTCTGTCTCTTCCCTGCGTCTTCGGCTTCAACATATGGTCGCACTTTGCGCCTCTTGGCGAGGGCACGATCGTGCTCGACCTTGAGGACTTCATAGTGAGCAACAATCTCCTGCCGCTGGGCTCGCTGGTCTACATCCTGTTCTGCTGCTCGCGCTACGGCTGGGGCTGGGACAACTTCACCGCCGAGGCGAACATAGGCGAGGGCGCGAAGGTTCCGAACGCGCTGCGCACCTACTGTACGTGGGTCGTGCCGGCGGCCATCGCGGTCATCTTCATCTGCGGCTACGTCGACAAGTTCTGGAAGTAGCATAAATGAGAACTGCGGCCCTGCTCGCGGCCGGCGACGAGCTTCTGAGCGGAACGAGGCGCGAGGGAAACTGCGCGTTTATGGCCGGACGCCTGAACGCCTTGGGGTGGGTCGTGCCGCGGATAGAGGTCGTGTCGGACGAGGTATCGTCCATAGTCGAGGCGCTGGGCCGCTGGGTTGGGAACGCCGACGTCGTGGTTCTCTCCGGCGGCCTTGGCCCGACCCACGACGACCGGACGAGGGCAGCAGTAGCTGAGTACCTGCTCTCGCGTCCCGGCGCCAGAGTTGACTCGGTTCCTAATCCGGTGGGCACTGCGCCGGGGATATTCTTCGAGGCGGGCGGGACGAGGTTCTGGAGCCTGCCCGGGGTGCCGGGCGAGTACCGCGTGATGGCCGAGGTGCATATACTGCCTGCTCTTGATCGGGACCCGCTCTACGAGTGCCGCTCCGTGTCGGTGGTCGGCCTGCCTGAGACGCGGGTGGTGGCGCTCATACCCGAGGTTATATCCAACGAGTGTCTGCACGTCTCGGTCTTGCCGTCGTCCGGCGTGGTCGAGCTCGTGCTGAAGGGGGATCGTTCGGCGGTCGAGGCTGCCGAGCGGCTTGTGCGCGGGCGCATGCCGGACGACGTCCTGCCCTCCGGCTGCGCCAATCTGCCCGAGGCCGTCCTGAGTACCGGCGTCCGGCATGGCCTGACGGTCTGCTGCGCCGAGTCCTGCACGGGCGGCATGGTCGGGGCGGCGTTGACAGAGATTCCGGGCTCCTCCGCTGTATTCGCAGGGAGCGCCGTGGTCTACAGCAACGAGGCGAAGACGAGGCTGCTGGGCGTGGACGCGTCGGTCATAGAGTCACGCGGGGCTGTGAGCCGCGAGTGCGCCGAGGGCATGGCAGTAGGGGCTGTAACGCTGTATGGCGGCGGCAGAGAGGAAAACACCTTGTCCGTGTCGGTTACTGGCGTGGCGGGGCCGGACGGCGGCAGCGACGACAAGCCAATTGGGACGGTGTGGTTTGCCGTGGCCAGGGGTACGTCGATCGTCGGAGCTTTCGAGCGGAGGTTCGCGGGCGACCGCGCCGATGTCCGCGAGAGGTCTGTGAAGGCGGCGCTGGCGGCGCTGTGGCGGGGAATGAATGGTTGCAGAACGGGGGGCGAACATGGCCACATTGTTTAAGGACGTTTACATCCTCGACGGCGAGAGGGAACGCGCGCGGAGAGGGCACGTGGTGGTCTCCAAGGGGGTCATCAAGCAGGTGGCGGAGGGCGCGGTTCCCTCGGCTGCTGACAAGGTAATTGAGGGGCGCGGCGTGCACGCGCTGCTGCCTGGCTTCGTCAACGCGCACACTCACGCGGCCATGACGCTTCTGCGCGGCCTGGGCGAGGAGGCGCCGCTGATGGAGTGGCTGCAGAAGAAGATCTGGCCGGTCGAGGCGAAGCTGAAGCCTGAGCACATCTATCACGGCACGGCCGGGGGCATTCTGGAGATGCTGGCGACGGGCACGACGTGTTTTGCCGACATGTACTTCGAGATGGACGGAGTGGCTCAGGCGGCGCTCGACGCCGGCATACGCTGCGCCCTCTGCCGCGGCATAACCGACGGAGTGGCAGGGCCGGACGGGGTGCGCAAGGTGGACAGGAGTTTGGAGGACAACCTGCGGCTCTTCGACAAATGGCACGGTCGCGAGGGGTTGCTGACAGTGCAGCTTGGGCCTCATGCCCCCTACACTGTGCCGTTCGACGACATGAAGAGGATCGTGGCGACGGCGAAGCAGCGCGGGATTGGCATTCACTTTCATTTCCTTGAGACGGAGTGGGAGCTTGGCTACATGCAGGACACGCTCAAGATGCGTCCCGACGAGTACCTTCGCGAGACGGGCATTTTGGAGGTGCGGGGTGCGGTGCTGGCGCACGGGGTGTGGATGAACCCCGACTGGGCTGACGACTCCGGCTCGCGGGCGGCCCTTGATTTTTCCATGGCAACGATCGTGCACTGTCCGAAGAGCAACATGAAGCTAGGCAGCGGCGTGACCCCGCTCGATCGGTGGATGGACAAGAGCGTTGGCCTGGCCCTTGGCACGGACGGAGCGTCGAGCAACAACAGGCTGGACATATGGGACGAGATGAGGGCTGCGGCGCTTGTGCACAAGGGAGCGACGCGCAACCCGACCGCCGTTCCGGCGCTGGACGTCCTGCGTATGGCGACGCTGGAGGGCGCAAGGGCGTTCGGCTTCGCGAACAAGGGCCTCATACGCGAGGGCTGGGCAGCCGACCTGGTCTTGGTGGACCTGGACAAGCCGCACTACATCGGCTTTGACGAGGAGAACCTGGCCAGCTTCATAGTCTACGCCGGCAGCTCCGCCGACGTGCGAGGGACGATGGTTGCCGGCAAGTGGCTCTATCTAGACGGCGATTACAAAACCGTAAATAGAGACGAAATCATGCAAAAAGCCCTAGAATCCAGAAAATCCATAACCAGCTAGCACCCCCCCCCCACCCCCCGACCAACGGGAGGGGCCTAGAAGCCGAAAGCCAAGCCCCTCCCGCGCGCGCGACGCGCCGCGCTATGGCGCGCAACGCGCCGCGCTATGTTTGGTAGTGGCTGAGGAGGGATTCGAGGCGATCGACGCCGTCGACGAGGGCGCGCGACTCGGCTGCGACGTGTTCGGATAGGGAGGAAGCGCGGTGGATGTTGTCGACTATTTGCTCCATGACACTGCGCATGTCCTCGGTTGCGGAGGCGACGCCGTCCGTGACAGTCTTCATGTCGGCGGCTAGGGCCGTTTGTTTGTCGGAGGCGGAGACTATTTCGCTTATGAGGTTGTCCGTGCCAGTGACTGAGCCTTTCATTTTGTCCAGGCTTTCCCGCATGGCGCCTATGCTGTCCAGGGCGTCGCGCATCATGTCCTTTGTCTCGCTTGCGTAGCCTCGGCTGGTCTCGGTGTCGTTCCTCAGGGTCACTATGAGCTCGTCTATGCGTTTGGCCGCGACGTTGGACTCCTCGGCCAGCTTGCGCACCTCCTCGGCGACAACGGCGAAGCCCCGTCCTGCCTCGCCGGCCCGTGCCGCCTCTATCGCGGCGTTCAGGGCCAGGAGGTTGGTCTGGTCAGCGATGCTCTGGATCGTCGTGACGAACGAGACTATCGCGTCGACGGTTTCGCCGACCTTGGCGATGCCGGAGACTATGTCGTCAGACTTGCGCTCGACTTTGGTGATCTTCTCCACGCTCAGTCCGACCTGTGCGACGGCGTCATTGCCGAGAGCCGCTGTTTCGGACGAGAGGGCAGCGCCGTTCATGGCCTTTTCGTTGACCTCGCGGGCGCTGTCAGACACGTTGCGGGCGGCGGTGCCGAGCCGGGCTATTGCCTCGAAGTTGCCGCGGGAGAGCTCGGAGATGCGATCGGAGGAGCGTTCGAGTTCGCTGAACGCCACCGAAGCTGAGCCTGTCAGGCGGTCGAGCTCCTCGGAAGACGCCCTCGTCTTCTCGGACTCGCCGCGTATCGTAGTCATGCTGTCCGCGACGGCCGTTGTGAAGACCGCTATGCCGTGCACCATGCCGTCTATCTCGGTTTGCCCCCTCTCTTTACCGGCTTTACCGGCTTCCCCGGCTTCCCCGACTTTCTCGGCGAAGAGCCATGCGTAGTCCGGGTTGGGCCGGAGGTCGAGCGTCGAGAGGACGCGGAGGAAGCCGCTCATAGCGGAGAGCGGCCTGATGATAGACCGCCCAGTGAAAAATATCAGTATCAAAGCGGCCAGAGCCAGAACGCCGCCTAGAGTCAGCTGCCTGTAGGTCTGGTCGGCTATCTGCTTGTCGAGTTCCTCGTTTGGGTAGACTGTGCCGAAGATGAACCCGTCGTGGGTCTTGGTGTAGTAGATGCGCCGCCGGGCCCCGCTGATCTCCGAGACGAGCGTGGCGGAGGGGATGAACAGGTAGTCGATTATGCCAGCGCTGTCCTTGGCCGCTATGAGCCTTCGGCCTGCCTCGGCGACGCCGGGCATTATGTTCTTGGTGGCTACGCCCATGTTCTCGCCGAAGTGCGCTCCGAGGGTCGAGGCCATGAAGTAGCCGTCGGGGGTCAGGGCGAAGGAGTAGCCGCCGCCGAGCTTGAAGTCCGGCACGAGGGCGTAGAGCGCAGCCGTCGCTATGTCGGCGCGCGCGACTCCGAGCAGCGAGTTGTCGGTCGCCAAGACAGGGCAGACCACGCGCGACACGAGGCGATTCTTGACCGGGTCGGGCGTGGGCGGCATGATCACGACCGAGTTGCGGAGCACGGCCTCCTTGTACCAGTCCTCGGTGCGGGCGTCGGTTTTGGGAGAGGCCGCGTCGACCGCTGCTCCCTCGGCGTTGTCGGCGATCGTTTGTCCGTTCCTCTCGAAGCCGAAGTAGAGGCGGACCACGTCGTCGTTAGCCATAGTCTTGCGCTTGGCCGAGAGGAACCTGACGAGCTTGGCGTCCGAGATGTTCCTGTCCGCGGTGACCAAGCTTTGTACCAGGACGCCTGTGTCCGCGGCGACGGACTTCATGCCGGAGAGGTACTCGCTCAGCATGTGTCCGCCGCCCTTGGCCACGGTCATGCCCTGGGCGTCGGTGAAGCCGTTCAGGGTCTTCACAGACTGGAGGTATGACACCGCGGTGAGCGCGGCGATGATAACTATGACCACGCAGGCGATGGCGCACATTTTAAGTTTGACCGACATTTGAAGCACCTCCGTTATTTGGTGTTTAGGATGTATTTCTCTATGAATTCCGCCACGCCGTCGTCGTTGTTCGAGGCTGTGACGAAGTCCGCGGCTGCCTTTGCCTCGTCGCAGGCGTTGCCCATAGCGACGGACGTCCCTGCCTCGCGGAACATCGGCAGGTCGTTCGTGTAGTCTCCGAAGACGCAGACATGTTCGCGCGCGACTCCCATTATCTTCGCGAGGTGAGCGACGCCCTCGCCCTTGTTCACGCCCGCGGCCATGACGTCCATCACGGTGACGTCGGACATGGTGTAAGAGAGCCCTGGCAGGCCGCTGAGAAACGCCTCGACGCGCGGAGTGACTCCGTCCCCTCTGAATATCAGGATCTTGTGGAGTACGGCGCTCGAGGCTCCGCCGATGCCGTAAAGGGGCATTGGCCTGACGCCGTCGGCCTCGGACAGGAGGTTGTACCTGTTGAAGCGCTTGATGCACTCTCCGTCCGGTGAGAAGGGGGAGAAAAAGCCGCCCTCTGGCCCGAGGGCGCAGTAGTCGAAGCCGTTTCGCCCGCAGAAGTCCATGAGGGCGGATGCCTCGTCCTTGGGCAGGGGCATTTGGAAAAGGACTTCGTCCGTGCCAGGGTCGACTATCGCCCCGCCGTTCGACGAGATGAACGGGATTTTGAGGCCGAGCTTCTTGACGTAGAGCCCCATCATCGCGCAGACGCGCCCTGAGCAGACGGTCGTGGCGACGCCTCGTTCGCTCTCGGCCGCGCGGATGGCCGAGAGCGTCCGGGAGGAGAGGCGTTTGGCGCTGTCGAGGATGGTTCCGTCCATGTCGCAGACCATAAGGCGTATAGCGCTCATTTGATGCGGCGTCATTCCAGCCACTCCTCTATGTGCTCCAGGTAGAGCTTAGACAGGAAGCGTGTGACGGGGCCTGGCCTGCCGTCGCCGATGATCTGAGTGCCTATGCGCGAGACCGGCAGTATTTTTTTCACGCTGCCGGTTATGAAGGCCTCGTCGGCCTGAGGGAGCTCCGAGAGCAGGTGGCAGCGCTCCTCGACTGTGATCCCGGCGCCGCGTGCCAGGTCGATAACGGCCTGTCTGGTCGTTCCCTTCAGCACGAGTGGCAGGGGTGCGGTTATAAGGCCTCCGTTCATCACGAGGAAGAACGAGCTGTGCCCGCTCTCCGTGATCTCCCCGCCGGGGCAGTAGAGTATCTCGGCGTGTTCGTCCTGCGGCGAGAGGGCGTAGGCCTTTCGGTAGTCCACGGTCTTGGTGGCCGGGTCGTCGCGCCGGTCGTCGACGGGCTCGAGGCGTATGCCGTTCTCGTAGAATTCGCTGGGCGGCAGGTCGAGGCAGTCGTAGGTCACGAAGAACCTCGGCTTGGTGAAGCCCTTTGCGCGGTCAAACACGTCCCCGCCGGAGATGTAGGCCTTGACGAGGAGTTCTCCCTGCGCGTCAGGGAGGTCGGCGCTGAGCCTGTTTATGCCGTCGCGCACGATGTCGCGCATCTCGTTTATGTCGAACGGCGGCAGGATGTAAGACCTCTTGGCGCCCATGAGCAGCCGCTCAAGGTGCGGCGTGAGCATAAGCGGGCGCCGTCGGTGCGTGCTGATGGTCTCGAACACGCCGATCCCGCGCTGAATCAAAAGGTCCGACACGGGAAGCCGAGCCTCGTCCTCGGAGACGAAGCGGCCGTCCATGTAGCAGAGTTTCAAAAAGAACGCCTCCAAAGCGGCAATAATTTCCTGGGATTATAGCACGCAATAGGTGAAAATAATATGGAAGATGGAGGGATCAAATCGGCGATAGGTCTGGTATAATACAATACGAGGGGCAGGCGGACTAAGGGCTGCCGAAGCGAGGGCTGGTCACCCTCGCCGCGGACTTACGCCCGGGTTTAGGGTGATGATGACTCGGAATCGCGGCGGACGCTGCTAACGCAGAAGTTCCGCTAGAGCGTGAAGAAAGGCTGTAAGTGCCCAGAGGAGCTCTATAGCTATCTTCATCATGTTCTCACCTCCTTTCGGAGGTTCCTCAGGCAGGTTTTCGCAGACCTGCCCCTCGTTCTTTAAGTATACACTATATGCCGCCTCTCCGCAATACCCTCCCCCAGTACGGCGGGACGCTCAGCCGCCCGTCGAGCGTCACGGCCTCGTCGTTCAGCATGTCGGATGCTATAATGCCTCTGGGGGTGATGGTATGGAAACGCTGGAGTACGAAAACGCCGTGGACATGGTGGAGGCCGCGCTGTCCGCGGAGGGGAAGACGACCGCCAAATACATGCTCTTCTCGTTTGGGAAGGTTAGCGACCGCATCGCACAGCTACAAGCGACATGGGGCAAATGCCACTCTCAGAAAAAACGAAGTTCAGGTAACGGCGGTGGACTTCGCGAAAATACGAGATATAGTGGAAGCTTCCACGCCATCCGCGGGTCTCAGCAGAGGGCGTTTCGGTGGGGACAGAGTAGAGTTCAAGGCGAGGATGCACAAGATCGAATATACCGTCGTGTGCGAAATAGCGCGCGGAGGCAAGGCTATTGAATTCGTTACGATGTGGAAAACCGAAGCGGCAGCCCTGCGCTGTACGTCCGACAACGTGGGCGCGACCTAAGCCGCGCGGGAACAATACTGCCGCTTCGCCGAAAATATACCATGCGGCTCGGCAAAAGTCAACTCTCCTCTATCCCCTCTCCCTCCGCAATACCCTCCCCCAGTACGGCGGGACGCTCAGCCGCCCGTCGAGCGCCACGGCCTCGTCGTTCAGCATGTCGAAAAAGCTGCCGCTCAGACCGGGCAGAGTCACCTCGGCTGGCGCTGCGTAGGGGTTGACCGCGACTACCACGCTTTCGCTGGCGTGCCGGCGCTCGAAGACCAGGGGCTTTCGGTACTTCACTGACAGCTGCGCGTAATCGCCGTGCCTCAGAGCCTCGCTGGCCTTGCGTATCGCCGCCAGCTTCTTTATCACCGGGGCGAGAGCGGGCTCCTCCACCGGCGCATTCGTCGGGTCTATGTACGGCCTGAGCGCGGCGTCGGAGCCGTCCTTCTTCTCGCCTCTGACGCCCCACTCCCCGCCGTAGTAAAGCGACGGAACGCCAGGCACGGTGAACAGCAAAATGTACAGAGTGTATAGGTACTCCCTTCGCTTGACCAGACTCGCCAGCCTGTTCTGGTCGTGGTTTTCCAGGAAGCTGTTCAGCGGAAGGCATGGCCCGCTCGGGCCAAATTGCTTTGTTAATGTGTACGCGAGCTCGAACAGGTTCTCGTCGTTGTGGCTCGAATAGAGGCCCTTGTAGAGGACGTAGTTCGTGACCGAGTGCAGCGTGTCGGCGTTGACCCACTTTGCGTAGTCCCCGGCTACCACCTCGCCCATCAGCCAAAAGTCCGGCCTGAGCGCCTCCGTCCTGCGCCTGAGGTCGCGCATGAAGCCGAAGGAAAGCGAGTTCGCGGCGTCGAGGCGCAGCCCGTCTATGCCGAAGTGCTTGATCCAGAACTCCGCCGCGCCTAGCAGGTACTCCATCGCCTCGGAACAGGCCGGGGAGGTCTCAGACCCCAAGTTGAACTTGACGAGCTCCTCGTAGCCGTTCCAAGTGTCGTAGGAAAACCCGTCGTGATGTGCGTTGTCCCTGCTGAAGTCTATGCCGGAGAACCACGCGGCGTATGGCGAGGCGGCACGCTTCTCCTTGACGTCGCGGAACGCGAAGAAGTCCCTGCCGCAGTGGTTGAACACCCCGTCCAGAACGACGCGGAGCCCTGCGCCGTGGAGCGCCGTGACCAGTGCGCGGAAGCCGTCGTTGTCGCCGAGCCGCCTGTCTATCCTGAAGTAGTCCGTCGTGTCATAGCCGTGCGAGCGCGACTCGAAGACGGGGCAGAACAGAACGGCGTCGCAGCCCATGTCCTTTATGTGCGGAATCCACCTTTCAAGAGCAGGCAGGCGATTAGCGCCGCCCTTGTCAAACGAGGGCGGCGCTCCGCATGCTCCTAACGGGTAGATGTGGTATATAAACGCGTCTTCGTGCCAAAAGCGCATCTTGGCCCGCTCAGTACCTGCCAACCGGCGGCTTCACGTCGTCGGGCAGGGGGCATACGTACCCCTTCCCTCCGTTGCGGACGCCGACGATCCTCTTGGCCTCGGCCACCACGTCCGGCCTGGCCATCGTGCGGACGGCGGCGAGGGCCAGCATCTTGGCCGCGGTTATCAGACCCTTGTCAGCTATGCTGCTGCCGGCCTGGGCGGTCATCTGCCACGAGTGGCCCACGTTGCCTACGCAAGCCGTCGCAACCCTCAGGCCAGCGGTCGGCACGGCGTAGGTCACGTCCCCGACGTCGGTCGAGCCGCTCTCCACTATATAGCGGCCCTCGGGGTCGTAGCTCTGTATCTCCGAGTCCAGCGGGCGCGCCAGAACCTCGTCCGCCCAGCTCTCGCCCCAGCGCTCCGCAACGCGCTCACGGATGCTCTTCATCGTCTCATGCCCATAGGTGCTCAAGAACGCCCGCGCCAGAGCGTAGTCCGACTCGTCCCACTTGGGCGCTCCTATCTCCCTCATGCACTCGTCCGCCACGCGGGCCAGAGCGTCGTTGGGCGCGTAGTCGGAAAAGGCGAACGTCACCTCGTGCCGCGACTCGGTGCCGGTCATAAGCGCCGCCCCCTTCGCCACGTTCACCACCCGCTCAAAGAGCTCCTCCACCTGGTCGATCTTGGGGGAGCGAACCTCGTACTTCACCACCGCGCGGTCCTGAACGACGTTCGGCGACACGCCGCCAACGTCCGAGTAGGCGTAGTGTATCCGCGCCTTCTCGATCATGTGCTCGCGCAGGTAGTTCGTCCCGACGCTCATAAGCTCCGCCGCGTCAAGGGCGCTCCGCCCGAGCCAAGGCGTCCCGCCAGCGTGAGCCGCCACGCCGGCGAAGATAAAATTCCCGCCCATTATCGCGCTGGTGGAGTGCGAATCAACGCCGTTGCGGTTGGCCGGGTGCCACGAGTAGACGAAGTCCGTGCCGTCGAACAGCCCGTCGCGCGCCATAAACTGCTTTGACCCTGCCCCCTCCTCGCCAGCGCAGCCGTAGTAGATCACCGCGCCGGGCATGTTGTTGACCGTCAGGTACTTCTTCAGAGCGATGGCAGCGCCGAGCGACCCCGCACCAAGGGCGTTGTGCCCGCAGCCGTGGCCTGGAGCCCCGGCCGACTCCGACGCCTTAGACGCCCGGCCAGCCTCCTGGCTCAGCCCGTCCAGAGCGTCGAACTCCCCTAGGAAGCCCGCGGTCATCCCGCCCGAAACAGGGCTGCTCCAGCGGGCGACGAACGCGGTCGGTATCCCCGCGCAGCCGAACGTGACCTCGAAGCCGTGGACGCGCAGCTTCTCGGCCAGCAGGGCGCTGGACTCCTTCTCCTTATAGGGGAGCTCCGCGAACTTCCATATCCTGTGGCTTAGGTCGACCAGCATCTCCCTCTCGGCATCGACGATGGCCTCGATCTGCCGTGTGTCGTTCATAAACAAGCGCCTCCTTTGCGCTTTATAGCACCATGCTGAGAAACTCGACCGTGCGCTGGTCCTCGGCGCACTCGAATATCTCGTCCGGCGTCCCTGCCTCGCGTATGACGCCCCCGTCCATGAACAGCACTCGGTCGCTGACCTCTCGCGCGAAGCCCATCTCGTGAGTGACGATCACGATGGTCATCCCCGACTTGGCGAGGTCTCTTATCACGTCGAGAACCTCGCCGACCATCTCTGGGTCTAGGGCGCTGGTCGGCTCGTCGAAGAGCATCGCCATCGGCTCCATGGCGAGAGCCCGGACTATCGCCAGCCTCTGCTTCTGGCCGCCTGAGAGCCGCGAGGGGTACTCGTCCTTTTTGTCCAGAAGCCCCACGCGCCAAAGGAGCGAGTGAGCCCGCTCGACTGCCTGAGCCTTCGGGATTTTCTTCTCCAGAGTCGGGGCTATCGTGATGTTCTCCGTGACGGTCAGGTGGGGGAAGACGTTGAACTGCTGGAACACCATGCCGATCTTGCGCCTGTGCTCCACTATGTCGACCTTGCGGTCGCATATGTTCACCCCGTCGAAGAAGACCTTGCCGTCCGTCGGCTGCTCAAGGAGGTTCAGGCAGCGCAGGAACGTGCTCTTGCCGCCGCCGGACGGCCCGATTATCGACACCACCTCGCCGCAGCGCACCTCCTCGTTTATGCCGCTCAGAACCTTCAGCTTGCCGAAGGATTTGCTCAAGTTCTCGACGCGGATAAGCACGTCGGTAAGGGGGGGCTTTGCTCCCCTCGACCCCCCGCCGACGTTTTCCTTACCGCTTTTATAATCAACGTTCACTCTTTTTTAATCTCCTCTCGAAAACGTCCAGTGCCTTCGTTAAGATGGTGGTCAGCACCAGATAGATGAGGCCCGCGATGATCAGGGACGGCAGGGCAAGGAACGTCGCGGACTGCACGGTTCTGTACGAGGTCATGAGCTCCGGCACGAAGAAGACCGACGCGAGCGAGGTCTGCTTGATCATCGTGATGTACTCGTTGCCTAGGGCTGGCAGGATGTTCTTCACGGCCTGAGGCAGCACTATGCGGAACATGATATTGTGCGGGCGCATGCCGAGGCTCCTGGCCGCCTCGGTCTGCCCTATGTCCACGGCCTGGATTCCGGCGCGCACCACCTCCGACACGTAGGCAGCGGCGTTGACGATCAGGGCCGTCAGGATGCACATAGTATCCGAGAGCTCTATGGGGGATATGCGCGGTAGAAATATCCAGAAGAAGTAAAGCTGGAGCAGGATGGGCGTCCCGCGCAACACTCCGAGGTAAGCCCTCACGAGCAGGTCGAACGCCCATATGCCTGACAGCCTCAGAAAGGCCAGCCCAGTCCCCACGACCGACGCCGCGGCGACCGAGGCGGCCGAGAGCCATATCGTGCCCCACAGCCCCCATAGGTAGACGTAGTAGTACTTGTCCCAGAGGGCCAATATCGTATCGAACAATCGCCTACAGCCCCAGCTTCGCCGCGTACTCGCTGTACTCGTCGTACCACTTCTCGTAGATGCCGGAGGACACCACTTCGTCGACGATCTCGTTGATCCTTGCCTCAAGGGCTGCCGAGTCCTTCTTCGGCATGCCGATGCGCGTTCCGAGCGTCTCCTCGTCCTGATAGAACTGGAAGTCCGGCACCAAGGCGAGGCCGCAGTCCTTGTTCGCCTTGATGTAGAGCTCGGCGGTGGTCTTGCTGGTCACGCAGACGTCGGCCTTCTTCTCCTGCACCATCAGGAAGGCGTCGTTTGTGGTCGAGACGCGCTTGAACTCCTTGAACTTCGGGATCTGCGTGTTGACGAAGAGCTCCTGGAGCGAGCCACTCTGGGCAACCACGACCTTGTCCGCGCAGTCCTCAGGCCCCTTGATCGTGGCGAGGTCAGATGCGCGAACCAGCAGCCCGTGACCGGAGTTGGTCTTGGAGAAGTAGTAGCCCTTTGAGAGCGTCATCGCCTCGGCGCGGGCCGGCGTGTAGGCTAGGGCCGAAATCGCGAGGTCGTACTTCCCCTCGGCGACGCCGACGAGAACCGCTCCGAACTCCAGAGGCACGATGCGGAGCTCCACGCCAAGCTTGTTGGCGATGTACTTCGCGAACTCGATGTCGCTGCCGACGTACTTGTCGTTGCCGCTCTTAGCTGGGTCGATGAACTCGTTAGGAGCGAAGTAGGGCTCCGTAGCGACCTCGACGTAGCCGCGCTTGAGGATGTCCGCAAGCCTGTCCGCCTCCGCTGCCTCGGCCATCACTGCGAGCAGGGACACTGCCGCCACCACGAGGGCAGCCAGTTTGAAACGCGCTGAAACCTTCATACTGAAAACCAATCCTTTCCATAATGCCCCGCCCTCGCTGGGGCGGGGGTGGATGGCCACAAGGGGGCAACGTCTCCGTCGCTCCCTCTGATAGCCACGCTCAATGTCAGCGTGAGTACACTTTATCAGGATTCCCAGGAAAAGTCAAGGGGGTGGTTAAGGGGTCAGGGGTCAACTCTGGATTCAAGCCCCCTCGCCCGTTCACAGCCCCAGCTTCGCCGCGTACTCGCTGTACTCTTCGTACCACTTTTCGTAGAGGCCGGAGGCCACCACCTCGTCGATGATCTCGTTGACCTTGGCCTCAAGGGCTGCCGAGTCCTTCTTTGGCATGCCGGCGCGCGTTCCAAGCGTCTCCTCGGGAACATCGAACTGGAAGTCCGGCACCATCGCGAGGCCGCAGTCCTTGTTCGCCTTGATGTAGAGCTCGGCGGTGGCCCTGTTCGTCACGCAGACGTCGGCCTTCTTCTCCTGCACCATCAGGAAGGCGTCGTTTACGCTCGAGACGCGCTTGAACTCCTTGAACTTCGGGATCTGCAGGGTTGCCAAGAGCTCTTGGAGCGAGCCGCTCTGGGCGACGACGACCTTGCCCGCGCAGTCCTCAGGCCCCTTGATCGTGGTGAGGTCGGACGCGCGCACCAGCAGCCCGTGCCTTGCGGTAACCTTGGAGAAGAAGTAGCCATGCGAGAGCGTCATCGCCTCGGCGCGGGCCGGCGTGTAGACGAGTGCTCCGAGGGCGAGGTCGTACTTCCCCTCCGTGACTCCGGCGAGCATCGCGCCGAACTCCAGAGGCACGATGCGGAGCTTCACGCCAAGCTTGTCGGCGATGTACCTCGCTAATGCCATGTCGCTGCCGACGTACTTGTCGTTTTCCTCAGCCCCGCTCTTAGACGGGTCGATGAACTCGTAGGGTGCAAAGCCGGGCGCAGTAGCGACCTCGATGTAGCCGCGCCTTTGGATGTCCGCGAGCCTGTCTGCCTCCGCCGCGTGGGCCGTGACGGCGAGCAGTGCCACGACGGCCATCCCGATGGCAGCCAAGGAGAGCAAGCTCCCCGAGGAGAGCAAGCTCCCCCACTTGAAAGGGGTCAGTCGACCCCGACGCGCTGAAAACCTCATGTTGAAACCAGTCCTTTCTAGTTCTGGGTCTAAGACCCCGTGGGGCTTAGCTCCCCTGTCGGCTATCGTTTGATAGCCACGCTCAATGTCAGCATTAGCACACCTTATCAGGATTTCCTGAGGAAGTCAAGAGGGGGAAGGGGGGCAGCCGATCCCGAGTTGTGATATTATATAGAAGAAAGGAGGCGATGCCTTGCGGACGAAAAGCGGACGCAGTCGATGGGCCCGGCGTTGGACAAAGGGAATTGACGAAAGGAGATGACGGGGAAATTATTACTCTACCTACTTTTCAGCAGATGAAGAACCCCGACGCGCACACGCCGCCGGAGGTTAAGGAGCGCCTGAAGAAGGTCGGGCTATGGGAGCTTGACCCGGCCAACTTGTTCCGCATCACTTGGAAGAACCAGCCTAAGGACTTCGGCGGGCTGTTCGGGAAGGTCAACGCGTTCGAGTTCCCAAACGAGATAACGGGCGTGGACGCGCGCATAATCGCGCTGTGCGGCAAGTGGTTTCCTACCGGGGCGCACAAGGTCGGGGCCGCGTTTGCCTGCCTTGCTCCGCGGCTTGCGTCGGGCGCATTCGACCCCAAGCGCCACAAGGCAGTCTGGCCGTCGACTGGGAACTTCTGCCGCGGCGGGGCGTACATCAGCCGGCTTTTGGGCTGCGGCTCCGTGGCCATTTTGCCGGAGGGCATGAGCAAGGAGCGGTTTGATTGGCTGTGCTCCATCGGTTCGGAGGTCATCGCGACGCCCGGCACGGAGAGCAACGTCAAGGAGATATACGACAAGGTCGCGGAGATTCGCGCCACTCGCCCGGAGGCGGTCATCTTCAACCAGTTCGAGGAGATGGGCAACCACCTCTGGCACTACGCTGTGACGGGCAGCGCGATGGAGGAGGCAGCCCGCGACGCGATGGGCTCGCACGACCGTCTGGCGGGGATGGTGGTCGCGTCCGGATCGGCTGGGACGACCGGAGCCGGTGACTATATAAAGGAAGCTTTTCCCAACTCCAAGCTCGGCGTGGCGGAGGCGCTGCAGTGCCCGACGCTGCTCATGAACGGCTTCGGGAGCCACCGCATAGAGGGCATCGGCGACAAGCACGTCCCTTGGATTCACAACGTGAAGAACACGGACATGGCGCTGGCCGTCGACGACCGCGCGTGTATGGCGATGATACGCCTGTGCAACGAGCTCGAGGGGCGCAGGTACCTGAGGAGCGTCGGCGTCGCGGGCGATGGGCCGGGCGTCGGCGACGCGGTCGTCGACGACCTCGGGGAGCGCGCGGGTCGTCCCGACGACCGTCACCGTCACCGTGGCCCGGACCGGGTCGTGGCCGGGGTCGGCGT
>JAISUL010000088.1 GCA_031272145.1 Synergistaceae bacterium | reverse complement strand
CAATATGGATATGGACACCCGCCTGGCCTATCACATGGAGTGGAAACACATGATGGAGGAGAGGCAGAGGCAGGCCAGGGAGAAGGAGACCACGGAGCAGCTCATGGAAGCCAAGGAGCGCGCAAGGGAAGCCGAGGCGCGCGAAAGGAAAGCCGCCTGCGGCTTGCTTGCCGACGGCGTCCCCCCTGAAGTTGTCGCGCGCAACTTCGGCATTTCCCTGGCCGACGTTCTGAAGCTAGCTACCGCCAGCCAATCGAGGGTGAGACTATGGAAGAGACAGACCGCCACGAGCCCGACAAGCTGCATGCGCTTCTAGCCGCAGGCTTTTCCGCGTCAGACCCGGACACCCGCAGGGCCTACCTCGTGGAGTGGAAACACACGCTGGAGGAGAGGCAGAGGCAGGTCCGCGAAAGGGAGCTCGATGCCCAGCTTGCCGCTGCCGAGTTCGACAGGCAAAAAGCCGTCCGCGGCTTCCTCGCCGACGGCGTCGCTCCCGAAGTCGTCGCGCGTAACTTCGGCATGTCCCTGGCCGATGTCCTAAAGCTCGCCACCGAATAACACCCCCCGCCTCCCCGCGGACGGCACCTATGCGCGCCGTCCGCTTTTTTGCTGCCCGACTACTCCGTCCATCCCCGCCTTCACGCACAAACTATTTCGCTAGCTCCAACTTTCTTCCTAACGCTCCCTAAAGCTTCCAATCTCACCCTCCGACTAGGAATATAGAGGCAAGGATGCACAGCTTTACGCGCATGGATGCGCATATTGAAAAACGTTTCACGCGCTGACGGTGACCACGGAGGGTCTCTTTATAGGTTTTTTTGTCGAGGGGCACTAGGAGCCTCGAAGACAGGAGGTTAAGCTCGTTATGAGGATCTATCACAACATACCGGCGCTGTACGCTTACAACGCGCTCAGCGAGACGAACAATGCGCTACAGAAGTCAATCCGGAACCTTTCCAGCGGATTGCGCATCAACACCGCTGCCGACGACGCCGCGGGCCTCGCCATATCCGAGAAGATGCGCTCGCAGATCAACGGCCTCGCCCAGGCCGCCCGCAACGCACAGGATGGAGTCTCCATGATCCAGACGGCAGAGGGCGCCCTCACGGAGACCCAGTCCATGCTCCAGCGCATGAGGGAGCTTGCCGTGCAGGCCGCCAACGACACCCTGACCCAGCAGGACCGGCAGTACATCCAGCTGGAGATCGACGAGTTGAAGAACAGCATCGACCGCATCGCCACGACGACCCAGTTCAACAAGAAGCGCTTGTTGGACGGCAGCAGCGCCGCGCTCTTCTCCTCAGACAAGCTGACCACCAAGGCTTATGTTCGGGGCTCGCTGCGCCAGACTGACCAGTTTGGGCAGAAGGCCGCGTTTGAGGGCAACTACAGGATCACTATTGACGCTACGCCTGGCCAGACTCAGATTCAGAAGACCGACATCTTCACGATTAAGCACGCGAACGTCGTCCTCGGCCAGACCCTGAACAACGCCGCGGGCGTGACCAGCATGAGGGTGGACAACCTGCCGGCAGGGTCGTACATAGTATCCGGTACGGATGGTGCGTCGAGCGAGAGCCAGATTGTCGGGCTGTTCGATAACAAAAAGGCCCTCGGTCTCGACGGCTTCAGTGCAGCTGATGTCTCGCAGGGCTCCTCCAATGTGAACGCCAGCGTACTTTTCGAGGTCACGCAGGTCAACACGGCTGCCAGCACGATAACGGTGCGCATAACGACCTCCGTCCTCACGGTCGACGGCAAGGTCAACGATTACGTCAAGGACAGTATCGTGCTTGACATTGGCGCTGGTAAAACAACTAGTATCAACAGCGCTGACATAGGCGTGGGCTTGGAATTCGACGCCGACCTGATGGCAATAACTGCTATGGGTGTCGGCCACAAGATGGTGGTCAACGTCACGGCAAACGCTGACATCAACGTCGGCATCAGCGGCACGCAGAACCCAAACTGGGAGTACAACTGGGGCTCGAACGTGCTGTACACGGCTGCCGGTGCCACCACGCTCAACTACGGCGTAGACGTGTCGGTTGCGAACAGCGAGGTTCAGTTCCGAAACTTCTACGTCAACTCGAACAACGGGACGGTCTACGAGGGCAACGTCATACTAGCTGTGGACAGTAACTTTACCGCAACTAATGTGGACGAGGCTATGCTTGCTTCGTTTGATGCCGCTTATATCGGGCAGCTCGCCACAGAGGATACGGCTTTGCGGGACATTAACAAGTTCTGGAACTCTCAGGGTGTCTTCATGCTGACTGACCCGCAGACCATTACGATCGCCCAGGGGGATGGCAAGAGTACTAGCATCACGCTTTACTCCACCGATACGCTGGCTATGGTGCGCGACAAGCTGAACGCTGCCATTGCTAACGGGCTTGGGCAGGCGCAGTATGCTTTGGACTCCTCGCAGTATTTTGCTACGTTCGTCAACCAGGGCGAGGAGACGCCGGGGATTGAGTCTGTCGCTGGGACTATGATCATCCGCTCGATGGTCGCGGGGGCTGGCGGCGAGTTGAAGTTCTCAGGGGATGAGGATCTTATCAACGCGCTTTCCCTGAACGTTGTTCAGCAGTCGAAGGAGAACTCCTTCACCGTGTCCGTGCACGACGCCCACACCAGCGTTCAGATCGCCGGCGGCGTGAACATATCGGGCAACATGATGGTCGGGATTATTCACCCGAACGTCGACATCGAGTTCGACCCGATGGCGAACATTAAGGCGACGTGGAGCGAGTCCATGAAGTCCTTTGTGCTCACGAAGGAATCGGAGTCGTATACTACGATCGTGCACCTTGTGGACAACAGCACCGTGTTCCAGGTCGGCGCCAACGAGAACGAGGACGTGACCATCGACATCGGGAACATGACCTCGGCGGCCCTGGGCATCGAGCGCGTCATCGTCACCGACCGCGAGTCGGCCGGGCGTGCCATCACGATCCTCGACGCAGCGATAAGCCGCGTGTCGTCGCAGCGCGCGAAGCTGGGCGCCTACCAGAACTCCCTTGAGCACACCGTGACCAACCTGACCAGCACGGAGACGAACCTGACGGCGGCGGAGAGCCAGATCAGGGACGCGGACATGTCCGAGGAGATGCTGAACTTCACACGCCTGCAGATACTGCTCCAGTCCGGCACTGCAATGCTGGCTCAGGCGAACCAGCTTCCGCAGACGGTGCTTAGCCTGCTCCAGTAGAGCTAAGCGTATACACATATACGGGGGAGAGGCCATGGAGGGCCTCTCTCTTTTGTTTACTTTATTTAGGAGTGGCCGTTATGAGGATTAACCACAACCTCCCGGCGCTGTACGCCTACAACGCGCTCAGCGAGACCAACGGCGCGCTTCAGGACTCCATCCGCCGCCTGTCGAGCGGGCTGCGCATAAACTCGGCCGCCGACGACGCGGCTGGGCTGGCCATATCAGAGAAGATGGGCTCGCAGATAAGCGGCCTCGCCCAGGCCGTCCGCAACGCGCAGGACGGGGTGTCGATGATCCAGACGGCGGAGGGTGCCCTGACGGAGACGCAGTCGATGCTCCAGCGCATGAGGGAGCTTGCCGTGCAGGCCGCCAACGACACCCTGACTCAGCAGGACAGGCAGTACATCCAGCTGGAGATCGATGAATTGAAGGAGAGCATCGACCGCATCGCGGCGACGGCCCAGTTCAACAAGAAGCGCCTGCTGGACGGCAGCAGCGCGGCGCTGTACTCCTCGGACAGGCTGAGTACCAAGGCGTATGTCAGGGGCTCGCTGCGCCAGACCGATCAGTTTGGGCAGAAGGACGCATTTGAGGGCAACTACAGGATTACTATTGACGCCACGCCCGGCCAGGCGCAGGTGCAGAAGACCGACATCTTCACCATAAAGCACGAGAACGTCGTCCTCGGCCAGACGCTGAATAGCAATGCAGGCGTGACCAGCATGCGCGTGGATGGCATGCCGGCTGGAACGTACATAGTGAATGGACTCGAAGGCGACCCTGGCACAGCCGAAGTGCAGATCGTCGGGCTGTTCGACGGGGGCTATCGCTACGCCACGGGCAACAAGGACGGCATAGCCGGTGCCGATGTCAGTCAGGTCGGCACCTCCGTGAACGCCAGCGTGCTTTTCGAGGTCACGCAGGTCGACACCGCCGCCAACACGATAACGGTGCGCGTGACGACCTCCGTCCTCACGGTCGACGGCGAGGTCAGCGACCACGTCAAGGACGGAATTGTGATCGACCTAGGCAGCGACGCCAACTCCATCACCGGCGTGGGCGTGGATATGAAATTCAATGCCACCAGCATGAACGTGACCAAGATCGCGGTCGGCCACAAGCTGGCGTTGAACATAAGGCCCAGCACCGCGTCAAATATCGTCAACGTCAGCATCAGCGGGAAGCAAAATCCGGACTGGGAGTATAGCTGGGGTGCGAACGTTCTATACACCGGGGCAGTAGTAAGTCAGCTTAACTACACCCTAAACTCGGACAGCGTGAAGAACAGCGAGGTGCAGTTCCGCAACTTCTACGTCAACGAGAATAACGGGACGGTCTACGAGGGCAACGTTATTCTCACGCTGGACGGCAAGTTCGGGGTCGGGCTGTCGACATCGCAGTACACCCTGCTGGCGTCGTTCGAGACGGCTTATCTTGGGCAGATCGCCACGGCGGACACGGCCTTGCGGGATATAAACAAGTTCTGGAACTCCCAGGGCGTGTTTATGCTGACCGATCCCCAGACCATCACGATCTCCCAGGGGGACGGCAAGAGCACTAGCATCACGCTTTATTCCTCCGACACCCTGGCGATGGTGCAGGCCAAGCTGAACGCCGCCATTGCTGACGGGCTTGGTCAGGCGCAGTACGCTCTGGACTCCTCGCAGTACTTCGCTACGTTCGTCAGCCAGGGCGGCGAGACGCCGGGCATCGAGGCGGTCGCCGGGACTATGGTCATACGCTCGATGGTCGCCGGGGTCGGGGGCGAGCTCAAGTTCTCCGGCGACGAGGATTTGATCAACGCGCTCTCGCTGAACGTCATTCAGGAGTCCAAAGAGAACTCCTTCACCGTGTCCGTGCACGACGCCCACACCAGTGAGCAGATCGCGGCCGGGGTGAACATAGCCGGCAACGTGATGATCGGAGTTATACACCCCAACGTCGACGTCGAGTTCGACCAGATGGCGAACGTCAAGGCTACGTGGAGCGAGTCCATGAAGGCGTTCGTGCTCACGAAGGAGGCCGAGTCGTATACGACGGTCGTTCACCTCGTGGACAACAGCACGGTGTTTCAGATTGGGGCCAACCAGAACGAGGACGTGACCATCGACATCGGGAACATGACATCGGCGGCCCTGGGCATTGGGCGCGTCATCGTGACCGACCGCGAGTCGGCGGGGCGGGCCATCACGATCCTCGACGCTGCGATAAGCCGCGTGTCGATGCAGCGCGCTAAGCTGGGCGCGTACCAGAACGCCCTGGAGCACACCGTGACGAACCTGACCAGCACGGAGACGAACCTCACCGCGGCGGAGAGCCAGATCAGGGACGCGGACATGTCAGCGGAGATGCTGAACTTCACGCGCCTGCAGATACTGCTCCAGTCCGGCACCGCCATGCTGGCTCAGGCGAACCAGCTCCCCCAGACGGTGTTAAGCTTGCTAAGCTAGCTTAGCTAGCTCAGCTAGCGGGGCTTTTTCATGCTTGCCGCTGCGAACGCCAGCGCGTTCACCGCGACCACCGTCGCTCCCGTCGGGGCGGAGCATGAGTAGGACAGGGCTAGGCCAGCGAAAAAACATGCCGCGGCGATGGCGGCCGAGCATATTGTGGCGCCGCGGAAGCTGCCGCAGAGCCTCATGGCCGTCATGGGCGGGAAGACTATTAAGCCCGTTATCAGCAGAGCTCCCATCACCTTCATCCCAGGGACTATCGTCAGGGCGGTCAGGGCGGCGGTCAGGGTGTTGTATGCCTCCGCCCTGACTCCGCACGCGCGCGCGAAGGTCTCGTCGAACGTCACGGCGAAAATCTTGTCCCGGCATAGAGTGAATAAGGCGAGCACTACTGCTGACAGGGCGACGCTCATATAGACGTCGGCGTCGCTCATCGCCAGGGCTGACCCGAACATGTAGCTGTAGACGTTGGTGTTCATGCCGGTCGTCATCGATACCGCCAGTACCCCGACGGCGAGCGACGCGGTCGAGAGCAGGGCTATGGCGGCGTCGTCGCTTATCTTCAGGAGCAGGAACGCCCCGGCTAGGACGACCGGCGCTGCGACGGCCATGGGCGCGGCGTTCATCGCTGCCGCCACGGCCAGAGCCCCGAACCCGACGTGGGATAACCCGTCCCCTATCATCGAGCACCGCCGCAGCACCAAGCTCACGCCCAGCAGCGCCGCGCACACCGATACGAGCGTCCCTGCGACCAGCGCCCGAACCATGAAGGAGTAGGAGAACATCTCAAGCATTTTTATCCCTCGGGGTCTTTGCGTCTCCCATATTCAGCACGCGGGCAGAAAGTATTGCGGCTGCGTCAGGGTCGTGCGACACCAGCACGACCGCCATGCCGGAGCGGTTTGCCCTGCGCGCGATCTCGTAGAAGGTGCGCGCCGCGTCTTGGTCGAGGCCGGCGGTCGGTTCGTCCAGCGCAAGGAGCGTCCGCGCTGCGCAGAGCGCCCTGGCTAACAGCACGCGCCGCTCCTGTCCGAGGGAGAGCGACAGGAACGGCCTGTCCCTGAGGGATGCGACGCCCAGCCGCTCCATGTGTTCCTCGGCCTCGGACTTGTCGGCCTTGCTGTAGAAGGGGGAGAAAAACCCGTGCCGCGCCAGACAGCCGGATATGACGACCTCCGACACGCTGGCGGGGAAGCGCTTCCAGCCACCATCCCCCTGAGGAAGGTATCCGGCGCCCGACGTGGTCTTCACGCTCCCCCCCGACGGGGTTATAAGGCCGAGCATGCCCTTCATTAGGGTGCTTTTTCCTGCTCCGTTTTCGCCTACGATGCAGAGGCACTCGCCCTCATCGACGTCGAGCGACAGGCCGTCTATAACCGTCCGCCCCCCGTAGGCGAAGGAGGCGTCATGGAACGAGACCACGGCCATCAGTAGAGGGCTTCCCGGAGGTTCGCGGCGTTGCGCTCCATCAGGGAGAGGTACGTCGCGCCGGCCTCGAAGTCCGATTTGGAGACGTTGTGGCACGCGTGGAGCAGCAGCTTGCGCGCGCCGGTCTCAGAGCAGACGGCGTCAGCTGTTTTTTGATCTGACATTTCGATGAAGAACGCCACGGGCAGGCGATACTCACGGATGTAGTCTATCAGCGCCGCCACGGAGGCCGCGCTGGGCTCCGCGTCCTCCGCGCACCCGTCGACAGCCGAGCGGTACTCCAGGCCGTACTCCTCGACCATGCAGCGGAACGGGAAGCGGTCGGCCACGGCGATCTTCTTCCTGACTGCCCCGTTTACAAGGCTGCGCAGCGTGTTGTCTAGCTCGGCCAGCCTGTTTAGGTAGGCCTCGGCGTTGCGCCGGTACACGGCGGCGTTGGCCCCGTCGGCTCGGCAGAGCGCGTCAGTAATGGAGCGGACGATCGACGCGGCGTTCTTCGGCGAAGTCCAGACGTGCTCGTCGCCGCGCCATCTCGCAGGGACGCACTCCGCCATCGCGACGACAACGCCCTTGAGCTTTGTCGCCCTAAGCATCTTCCTGCTCCACTCGTCGGACTCGCCGCCGGTGTAGACGAACAGGTCGCAGCCGCTTATCGCTATGATGTCCTTCGGCGACGGGTCGAAGGAGTGGCTCTCCATCCCCGGCTTCAGCAGCAGCGACGCGTCGACCGGCGCCCCGGTAGTTATCTCCCTGACGAAGTCGTACGCGGGGAAGTTAGCCGCGATGACGCGAACCCGCGCGTCCGCCGTCCCCCCGGTAAGTAACGCTAAAGCGGTTAGTAATATTAAACATGCGCTTCTCATGCGCTCACCCCCGGGAGGATTATAAAGCAGAAGGCCGATTCGCGCGCTATATGCCGTTCTCCAGAAAAGCCCGTGATGGATGTCCGCTGCCGCGGCCAAACGGCCTGCCGGCGTTGTAGAGGTTCTCGGCGGTCGCCGGGGAGGCGAAGAGGTCGCCCGCCAAGTCGTCGCGCACGAAGAACGCGTTGACTCCGCTCATGGACGTCCCCACGAGGCGGTAGCCCTTCTTGCGTCCGAGTAGCTCCAGCGCCTTCAGCGAGGCTCCTTGCTTGTCTGACAAATCCCAGACGTGCGCTGCGTCGTACGGCATGACCCATGCGCAGAACGGGGGGAACTTTGCGTTGTACTCGATGACCACGGCGCGGGGCGACACGGCGGTTATGGCCTCGAAGACGTGGTAGTCGTTGCCGTCGATGTCCACGCTGAGGAGGTCGATCTCGCCGGAGAAGCCGTTCTCGGTGAAGATGCTGTTGATGTTGTCGCGGGTGATGAACTTGTTCACGGCCTTCAGCTGGCCGGACTTGAGGGGTGCGGCGAACTTCTCGCGGATGCCGCGGTAGAACTCCTCGCTGCCCTCGATCCAGAGGCCGTGCCAGCCCATGTGGAGCAGGAAGTGGGTGTTGCTCTCCAGCCCGTTCTGGACGCCGAACTCGATGAAGACCTTGTTGGTGGTGCCGATGCGGTTGAATATCTCGTGGATTATGCCGTCCTCGTCGTTCTGGCAGTAGACCTTGAAGCCGTAGCGCTCCAGGCAGAGGTCGGAGTTGAGCCGGCGGTTCAGCTCTCGCTCCCAGAGCGGGGAGGAGTTGCGCTGTTCGACTGAGGAGTAGAACGAGTACATCTTGCCGAGGAGGTCGCGGAAGAGGCGCAGTCGGCGCAAGAAGTTACGCATGGCCGCCACCTCCGCAAGCGGGTGTGGCAAGAGCGATGCGGTCTAACGCTCCGTAACGTTCAATCCTCGTCGAGCCACAAAAATACTCTGCCTGCCTGCCTGCCTGCCTGCCTGCCTGCCTGCCTGCCTGCCTGCCTGCCTGCCTGCCTGCCTGCCTGCCTGCCTGCCTGGCATTGTGGCGGGGTTAATCTGAGTGCATCCGTAAAAACCATGATTTTCATCTCCAAAAGGTGAGATTGGGGGTAGGCCCCTTTTGAGGAGTATAGCATCAGGGGGGAGGGGTGGCGCTACCCTTCCTCCGCTTCTTTTAGGACGAAGTGTTTAGCTCGGATGTTGTCCTTAAAGTCGTCGGGGATCTCGTCCCACGAGAACAGATCGACGCGGAAGGGCAGGCCGCTTGCCTCGAAGGCATCCCTGAGGGCAGGCAGCGCGTGTCGGCGGTCGGGAGTGACGAACACAACCATGTCGAAATCGGATGTCACGCGCCCGCTGCTGCGCTCTCCAGTGTAGACGCGCGAGCCGTATGCCCACGCCGCGGCACCTGGCAAATGCTGCTCTAGAATGGCGAGTATTGTCCGAAGCTGCTCGTCGGATACGTCCAACTTAACCGCTATCTTTTCGTCGATAAACGATAAGAGCGCCTCGGCGTCGGCGATGAAGTTTTTCGTGAGGGCGATGGCGTTCAAGGCTTTCGCCCCGCTGTAGTCGTGCGACGTGGACACCCTGGCGTCGGCATATTTCATCCATGCCTCGACTGGGTGCGACGGGTCGAAGAGCCCGTTTTCGCCGGCTATGCGCAGAACGGGCTTCGGGCTGTTCGGCACCGCGGGCAGGCCGAGCTCATCCATCAGGTAGCGCCGCAAGACCTTCCACATGCAGTCGTAGCAGGTCTCGAAGCGTTGTACGACCGACTCGGCCACGGCCTCCCTCATTATAGAGGGCTGCTCGGGGCTGAGCGTGCTGTAGTTCTCGTACTGCTGGCGCAGGTGCCACAGGGCTTTCCGAAAGTTCTCGCAATTCATGGGTAATACCCACCCCCTCATGTCCCGCCATAATAGCGTAAAATCGAGGGGCCGGAGTAGAAAACCCTGGCGTACCCTGAAAGGAGCGCGTTTTGACCAAAATGAACACCCGCTTGCGTCCGCGCGGTCTTTTGATCGCGGCGGCGGTTTTCTTGGCTCTTTTCCTCATGTCCGGGCGGACTTGGGCGGCGGCATCGAAGGCGCCCGACCGCTTCCCCGTCGCGCAGATCGACGAGTCCGAGCGGTACTACGGCATGGCTTACCACAACTTCCTTGGGCGCGCGTACTGGGAGGCGCTGGACTACCTCGACCGAGCCCTCAGGGTCAACACTTACCTCGTCGACTACTACCTGATGAGGGGGCAGATCATGAACCGGACGGGGGACTACGACTCCGGGCGCGAGGCGCTCAGCTACTACATGGAGGTGCGCCCGCTCGACTCGACCACGCCGCGGATCCTCGCCGCCGCCATAGCGAGGCAGCGTGACCTCAGGCGGAGCGTCAGCTCGGCGTCGGTTTCCACGAGGTGGCGCGTCTCGGCGCCGGACATGCAGTCCGAGTTCGGCATGGGCGTGTTCAGGCCGTTCAGCGTCAGGGGGCTCGGCAAGGTCACGATGCGCGGGGACGCGCTCTACCTAGCTGACACTCTGGGCGACGCCGTTTACCTCTGCCGGCAGTCAGACGTTGCGAGCGTCGCCGTCGAGAGGCCGTCGGCCGTCGTGCCGATGGGGGACGGGTCGTTCCACGTTTTCGCCGAGAGCGGGGACGTCCTTTTCTTTGGCCAGCGCGCCGCGGACACGCTCTCGCCGGACGCCCGCTACGCGCTCGAAAACCGCGTCGCCGACGCAGCGCCTTTGTCCATGGGCGAGTTTGTCGTGGCCGATCCCGTGGGGCGCGAGGTCGCGTTCTACTCATTCGCCGGGATGGAGAAGCTGGGCGCATGGTCTCCGCCGGCGGAGGGGACGCGGCTGTTCGAGCCGGTCGCGGTCGCGGTTTACGGCCCTTGGATAGCCGTCGCCGACCGGGGCGGCGAAAGGGTCTTCTTCCTGAACTACCTGAAGCGCTCGGGAGACCGCGCGGCCGGGGCGTTCTTTCAGATAGACGTCCCAAGCCCGAGAGACCTTGAGTGGTCGACGATGGGCGAGCTTCTGGCCGTGAGCGAGAACGGGTCGCTGCTGCGCATGCCGGTGGACTTTCAGGCGCGCGTCGCGGAGAACCCCTACGAGATGGGCGAGAAGTTCCCTAACGCGTGGTCTGTGTTCGCGGCCCGCGACGGGGTCGTCTACTGCATGGACATAGCCGCGTCGCACGTGCGGAGGGCCGAGCCGATGCCGGACACGGACGTGGCGCTGGGGTTCCTCTCGGTGTTCAACCCGACTATCGAGCGCACGAGGGCACGGGAGGCGTTCGTGCTTGACGCCACGCTGCTGTCGCCGTTTTTGTCGTACTTGAGGTCGTCGGAGCTGGTCACTCACGCCGTGTGGAACGACAGGACTATGCGCGCCACGGCCGACTGGTCGACGGAGCGGCGGGGCGTCTCCGCGCAGCTTTTTCAGCGGACGGCGCCGAGGGGCATAGTCTCGCCGACCATCAGCGGCATAACGGTCGAGAACGGCACCGACATCCAGATGGCCATGCCCGCCCTGTGGAGCGCGAGGAGGGACTCGCTGACGAACATCTTGGCGGACTCGTCGATAATTTTCTCGCGCGAGGAGCTGGACACGTTGACCCTGTTCTGCCTGAGCAACGGCCTCAAGCTGGACATATGGGCGCGGACAGTGCCGAGCGTCGAGATGGTCAGGTCGGCCGCCATCACCGGAGGAGGCCTATTTTACTCCGTGGCATCCGCCCCGTGGCTCACTCCGGCGGAGTGCAGGCTGAAGATACACATCCCGCTGCCGGTAGACCTGTCCTCGTCCGGCTACCCAAGCCGCTCGATGCTGTCGATCTTCCTAGACGCCGGGCTCATGCAGACGAGGGACTGGATTCCGCTATGGCCGGATATGCTGGATTGGTGAGGGAGAATGTGGTATGATATATAAAGAGGGGCAGGCAGGAGGTTGCTCCGAAGTGAGGTTGCGCCCTCACTTCGAGCTATGCTCTAAGCGAGGTTATGACTTAAGTGCCCTGATGAGGTCAGCGACTGCCGTAACTAGCGCAGCCATCGCTAGGAGAATTTGCGCGGCATCGTTCATCATATATCGCCTCCCTTCTGGGAGTAGTCCCGAGGCGGATTTAAGACCTGCCCCTCGTTCTCATTATACCACGCCTAGGCCATTTGTGCTGCGTACTTCTGCCCTGCCTCATCCAGTGCGGGGTCGAGGGAGCTTAGGCCATGAAGCGAAAAGCCGTGACGGAGTGCTTGGTGCCGTCGATGACGACGCTCAAGAGCGCAGGCGTTTTGTAGGGCCTGGCGTAGCCCATCTCAACGATCTGGCGCATGGCGTCGTCCGCCAGCTTTTCGGCGTCTTCACCCTTATGAGCGATCTTGAGCTCTATAACCCAAGTCCAGTTTCCGCGCGTCGCCACCATGTCCGCTCTCCCGCGGGCTCCGTGCACCTCCGCTTCCACTCGAATCCCAGCGCCGCGAAGATAAGAGAGCAGCGACGAACGGCAAAGCCACTCGTCGTATTTTACGTCAGGGGTCATTATGCTCTTGGCGTTCGCACGGACGTAGTCATCATACGGTATGCCTGCCAGTATCAGGTCGAAACAGGCGATAACGGCGCTAGGGTCGCGGCCCTCTATGGCACGCTGCAGTTCCATGTTCGCCGTCTCGGTTTCTATGTCGCCTAAAATGTTTATCGTCATAAGCTTGGACATGGACTGAAGCACCTCTAAGTTGGGGTAGTCGAGCAGGTAAGAATCGTCCCTGCCGCTTAGCCTCAGGCTGAGATAGCCGGATTGATAGAGAAAGCTGGCAGCCGACGCGCTCGCTATCTCGCCAGGCGTCGCCGCGAAGTCCTTCGACACCTCAAGCCCCCTGAACTGCTCGGCGGTGGCGCAGCGCTCCTTCAGGTAATTCGCGATGAAGCTCGGCGTGCCGCTCTCGAACCAGTAGTTCCCAAAGTCCCGTTTCTTGAAAAACGACACGGTGGAGAAGGGGTTGTATAGCATGGTCTTCCCGTCGAACGAGAACCCGTCGTAGTACGCCCGCATCTTGTCCAAGAGCACGCGGGGCTCGATGCCCATCTCGGCGGCGGCCGCTTCGATGTGAGGGGCGAAGTAATGCTCGAGCTCCTCCTGAGTGTAGCCCAACATGGCGGCGTAGTGCTTGTCCATGGAGATGTCCTCCATGTTGTTCATGGCCGAGAACACGCCCATGCGAGCGAACTTCGATATGCCGGTGATGAAGACGAAGCGCAGATATTTATCCGACGCCTTGATCTGTATGTAGAAGTTTCTGATGGCCTCCCGTATGGCTTCAGCGGACGGCCTGCTCCCAGCGTCGTTAGACTTGCGCATGAGGTCAAGGTAGGGCTTGTCGTATTCATCAACAAGGACAACAATCCGCCCATCCCGCCTGGCGAGACGGGTTATGAGGCGGCGGAAGGCGTCGCCGGGCGGCATGTTGGCGTCCACCTCTATGTCATGGTTCTCGGCCTCTTCCATCACGACAGAGGTTAGAGAGCGTTCGGCGGTCAGCACGTCCCTGTTTGCCGTGACGTGGCTCATGTCCATGTGAATGACGGGGTGCGGACGATAGTTCGGCAGGTCGAAGACCTCCTCCGCCGCGAGCCCGGCGAAGAGCTCCCGCCTGCCGGAGAATAGCGCGTCGAACGTCGAGACGGTCAGGGACTTCCCAAACCGCCGAGGCCGGCTTAGAAAATACCACTTGCCGTCCTTGTACATGTCCGCGAGGTACTTCGTCTTGTCCACGTAGACGTAGCCATCGCGCCGCATCTCCGGAAACGTCTGTATGCCCAGCGGCAAGCGCAGCAGGTCACTCATGCCGATCCTCCTCCCTAGGGGGACTGCCGAAGCCGAAGCGCGCCCCTCTTTGGCCATGATGCCCATCCGGTGGTTCTATATTATACACATGTGCCGCCTGCCATGCGCAAAAAGAGCCTGACAACTCCGCCAGGCTCTTCTCTTTCAAAACTAAATCGTCCACTCCTCGATGTTCCGCGTCGACTGCCGCCAGGGGCGCATCGTCTGTTTGTCGACGGCGCAGAAGCGGCAGAGCGGGATGGGCCGGGCGAGGAAGTCCAAAATCTCGTCGGCGCTTTTCGCGGCGTAGATGTCGATGGAGTTGTCCACAACGTCCGGCAAAGTGGGGGGGGGGGGTAGCATGGGAACGTTTCACATAGTCGTTAAAGATATGAAGATGAGCCGCCTGTACGCAGGTATAGAGACGCCCATTCCTCAAGGTCACGCAGGCGTTAGCCGCGTAGCACAAGGCGAAGCTTTTCAGCTTCGGCTGAGAGCCGCTTAAATCGAAAGGGATGAAGCTGAACTCCTCGACCGCTTTATCGACTCTGCCCGACATCGCGACCGTAACTCCGTGCTGTGCCCCGACGGCGCAGGCTTCGCGGAAGGCGTCCTCCATGTTTGGGTAAACGGACACCCAAATTTCAATTTTGTTCTCGCGGCATGCCCGCCAGAAGGCCTCGCCCTTCGTGCGGAGCAGCAGACCGTTGGTGAGCATAGTGATCAGCGACTCCGGAAACGCCGCCCGTGCCACGGGGAAAAACTGCTCCACGTTCGGATGAAGCAGAGGCTCGCCGCCCAGCAGTAAGATGTGGGGCGCTTTGTCAGCGATCATGCCCGACAGGCGCTGCATGTCCTTCGTGAAGGTCTCGATGTCGAGAAACCACTCCTTGGCGAGCGGGGAAAAGTGGCTGCAGTACGCGCAGTTCAGGTTGCAGTGGTCGGTCAGGTGAACGTCGATGCTGAGGGTTCGCCCCGGCCTATGTTTCTTGCCGGTCAGCAGGCAAAGAAGGTAAGTGGTGCGCACTCGCGCTCTATACCGAATCGACCGTGCGATGCGAATGATGGTGCTTCGTACTCCCTCCTCGCGGAGGTAGCGGCGCAGTTTTCGTAGGGCTGTTTTCATATTTGGTGCATTCTCCTTTCAGTATATAAAATGGAAGCTGGATGGCTATGATGCCTCGGCTTCCAGCCCCAATATCACGCGTACCTCTTAAGCACGAATGGTGCCACGCCCGATCGAAAAGCTACACCGTCCACTCCTCGACGCTACGCGTCGACTGCCGCCATGGCAGTACCGCCCGCTGGCCGACGGCGCAGAAGCGGCAAAGCGGGATGGGACGCGCGATGAAATCCAGAAGCTCTGCCCCGCTCTTCGCGAAGTAAATGTCGATGGAGTTGTCCACAACGTCCGGCAAAGTGGTGGGGGGGGGGGGTAGCATGGGAACGTTTCACATAGTCGTTAAAGATGTGAAGATGAGCCGCCTGGAGGCAGGTATAGAGGCGTCCGTCCCTCAGGGTCACGCAGGTGTTGCCTGAGCCGCACAGGGCGAAGCTCTTCAGCTTCGGCTGCGAGCCGCTTAAATCAAAGGGGATGAAGCTGAACGTCTCGACCGATTTATCGCCCCGGTTCGGCATCGCGACCGTCACGCCGTGCTGCGCCCCAATGGTTCGGACTTCGTGGAACATGTCCTCCATGTTTGGGTAAACGGTCATCCAGATTTCAATTCGGTTCTCGCGGCAGGCTCGCCAGAAGGCCTCGTCCTTCGCGCGGAGCAGCAGGCCGTTGGTGAACATGGCTATTAGCGACACCGGAAACGCCGCCCTCGCCACGGGGAAGAACTTCTCCACGTTCGGGTGAAGCAGGGGCTCGCCGCCAAGCAGGTAGATGTCGGGCGCCTTGTTGGCAATCAGCTCCGACAGGCGCAGCATGTCCTTCGTGAAGGTCTCGATGTCGAGAAACCATTTATCCGAGAGGGGAGCGAAGTGGCTGCAGTACGCACAGTTGAGGTTGCAGTGGTCGGTCAGGTGAACGTCGATGGTTAGGTTCCGTCCCGGCCTCTTCTTGCCGGTCAGCAGGCAAAGAAGGTAAGTGGTGCGCACTCGCGCTCTATACCGAATCGACCGTGCGATGCGGAGGTAGCGGCGCAGTTTTCGTAGGGCTGTTTTCATATTTGGTGCATTCTCCTTCCAGTATATAAAAATGTAAGCCGGATGGTCATGATGCCCCGGCTTCCAGTCCATCGCGGGCTATTTCGCGGGTTCGCGAGGCCCTTGAGGGACTCCCTTGATGTACTCCCTTGATGTACTCGGCGTCGGACTCGGAGAGCTGCTTGTTCTTCACAAGCGTATAGACCAAGGCCTCGTTCTGCTTCCGAAGATCGTCGAAGCCGCGCGCCATCTCGTTGCGAAGATCGTTGATGTTGATCGTCATCTCAGTGCGCAGGTGCTCTATGTCGTTGGCCTTGAGCATGGCGATCTCCTGGTGAAGCTCTAGCTTCACCGTGTCGATCTTCCGGTCTAAGGCGTCAATCTTGTTGCTCAGATACATGCCCACGACCAGAATCGCGACAAGCTGGACGATGCCCAGCCCTACCTTCTCGACGATCCACTTCCAATCCCATGTCGACGTCACCATCACGTCCACCTCCTAGGCACGAATTTTACCACACTTTTTTCAAAAACGCAGGGCGGCCAGACGACCATTTGGCCTCGCTCTGTTTCCGCAGGGCGTCAAAGCCGACCGCCATCTCGCTGCGAGCTGCACGATGCCCAGCCCCACATTCTCAATGATCCACCTCCTAGGCATGAATTTTACCATGCCGCTCGCCTTTCGGATGTGGTATTCTTACTCCCTACGGAATCAACTATTGGAAGGGGTGGCGGGTTGCTTATATACCTTGTCCAGCGGTTTTTGCAGACCATCGCCGTGCTGGTGGCGGTGTCGGTCATAGTCTTCTTCGTGATGAGCTTCACGGGCGACCCCGTGATGATGATCGTCCCGCCCGACGCCACGGCCGAGCAGATCGAGGCGGCCCGGCACGAGCTTGGGCTGGACAGGCCGCTGCCGGTTCAGTACATCGTCTTTATGGACAACCTCCTCCACGGCGACATGGGGAGGTCGTACCTCTTCAGGCAGCCGGTCGTGAAGCTCATCACCGAGCGGGTCAAGGCGACTCTGGAGATGGTCATGCTCGCCGTGCTGCTCTCGCTCGCCGTCGCGATACCGGCGGGGGTCTACGCCGCGGCGGCGCCTGACTCTCGGCTCAGCCGCGCCCTCATGGGAGGGTCGTTGTTCGGCATATCGCTGCCGTCGTTCTGGGTCGGGATACTTCTCATATTCGTGTTCGCGGTCGAGTGGGGGCTGCTGCCCTCGTCCGGGCGCGGGAAGACCGTGGCGGGGTGGTCGTTCCTCACGCGCGACGGGCTGGCTCACCTCATAATGCCGTCCGTCACCCTGGCGCTCGGCACCCTCGCCATGCTAACGCGCCTCGTCCGCGCCCAGATGCGCGAGGTGCTGCGGCAGGACTACATCAGGTTCGCGCGCGCCAAGGGCGTCTCGCCATCGGGGCTGCTCTTCTCGCACGCGCTGAAAAACGCCCTCATCCCGGTCATAACGGTCTTCGGACTTCAGGTCGGCAACCTCATAGCCTTCGCCACAGTCACTGAGACCATCTTCGCCTGGCCTGGCATGGGCAAGCTCCTCATAGACGCGATAAACACGTCCGACCGCCCGATAATCGTCGCATACCTGATGATCGTCGCGGTTATATTCGTCGGGATAAACTTCGTTATCGACGTCGCTTACACCTTGATAGACCCCAGAATAGACCTTAGGTAACGGAGGTTATTATGTCGGAGTTTCTCTTTAGGTTCAGCCGTGACAAAGGGGCTGTGTTTGGCTTCGCGGTGATCGCCTTGTTCGCCCTGCTCGCCCCAATCGGGCCGTACTTCGTCTCGCAGAACCCATACGACCTCGGATCGCTCGACCTCGCCAACGCCTACAAGCCGCCGGCGTGGCTCGCGGACGGCGACGCGGCGTTCCCCCTCGGCACCGACGAGCAGGGGCGCGACATGCTCAGCGGCATAGTCTACGGCACACGAATATCGCTTTTCATCGGGCTTTGCGTGACGCTATTTTCATGTGCACTTGGAACCATCGTCGGGCTCTGGGCCGGGTGCGCGGGCGGGCGCGTCGACTCGGTGCTGATGCGGATAGTTGACGTCCAGCTGTCGTTCCCCGCCATGCTCGTCGCGCTCTTTATAATGTCGGCGTTCGGGCGCGGATTATGGAAGCTCATTGCAGCATTGACACTGGTGGGATGGGTGATGTACGCCCGCACGGTCAGGGGCGCTGTGCTCGCCGAGAAGGGGCGCGAGTACGTCGAGGCGGCGCGGCTCATAGGCCTGCCGCCAATCCTGCTGGCGCTGCGCCATATACTGCCGAACGTCGCCACCCCACTGATAGTCATCGCAACGGTTCAGGTCGGCAACGTCATCCTCACCGAGGCCACATTGAGCTATCTTGGCGTCGGGGTGCCGGTGACCGAGCCGTCGCTAGGGCTGCTCGTCAAGAACGGCTACGACGTGCTGTTCAGCGGCATATGGTGGGTGTCTGTGCTGCCAGGGTCGTTCATTATGCTGCTGGTATTCGGCATAAACCTCTTGGGCGACTTCCTTCGCGACGAGCTCAATCCGAGGCTCAAGTGATGCCGGCCCCGCTTTTGGAGGTCAGAGGCCTCAAGACGTACTTCACTCTCTGGGGCGGAGTGGTTAAGGCGCTCGACGGAATAGACCTGACGCTCGGAGTAGGGGAGATCATGGGCATAGTCGGGGAGTCGGGCGGGGGCAAGTCCGTCACGGCGTTCTCGATAATGCGCCTGATTGACCCGCCTGGGCGAATAGAGGCGGGCAAAATACTATTCGAGGGCGAAGACCTGCTCTCTAAATCCGAGGCAGAGATGAGGAAGATGCGCGGACGGGCGATCTCGATGGTGTTTCAAGACCCGATGACCGCGCTGAACCCGCTTCATACCATAAAAGACCAGATAGACGAGGCATTGAGGCTGCACACGGGCATGAACGAGCGCGAGCGCGGGGAGAGGATTCTGTCGCTGCTGCACGAGGTCGGGATTCCTAACCCTGAGGAGCGCCTGTCGTCGTATCCTCACCAGTTTTCCGGCGGGATGCTTCAGCGCGTGGTGATAGCGATAGCGCTCGCGGCGGGGCCGAGGCTGATAATAGCGGATGAGCCGACGACGGCGCTCGACGTGACGGTTCAGGCGCAGATACTGAGCCTTATGGAGGCGACGGTAAGGGAGCGGGGCGCGGCGCTTATCCTTATAACTCACGACCTCGCGGTGGCGGCCGGAATGGCCGACAAGATCGCCGTTATGTACTGCGGGCGCGTGGTAGAGGCCGGCACAGCCGACTCTGTCATTAGATCGCCAGCCCATCCCTACACGCGCGGGCTGTTGAACTCGATGCCCAGCGCGGCTCAGACGAAGGGCAGGCTCGCGCAGATACCGGGGGTCGTGCCGAGCCTGCTTGACCTGCCGCCCGGCTGCGCGTTTGCCCCGCGGTGCGAGCTTGCTTGCGACGCGTGCGGCGCGGGCGTCCCGGCGATGGTGCAGGTTGAACCAGGGCACGAGGCCGCGTGCTTCGCGCTGAACGGAGGCGGGAATATATGACGGACGAGCTCCTTTTGGAGGTAAGGAATCTAACGCAGTACTTCGAGCGCCCGGTCTCTTGGCTAGAGCGGGTTTTCGGGGGAAAGCAGCAGAAATCCCGCGTCGTGCACGCCGTGAACGGGGTGAGCTTCGCGGTGCGGCGCGGGGAGGTCTTCGGCTTGGTCGGCGAGTCGGGCTGCGGCAAGTCCACGACCGCGCGGACGGTGGTCGGGCTGCTGCCGCCTAAAGGAGGAGAGATACTCTTCGCCTCGAAGGACATCACCGGGCTGTCCGGGGCGAAACTGACGCCGCTGCGCCGCAAGATTCAGATGGTCTTCCAGAACCCCTACGCCTCCCTTGATCCGAGGCAGAGGATAGAGGACATCCTGACGGAGCCGATCCTGTTCCACGAGAGCGTGAGCCGCGCCGACGCGAGGGAGCGGGCTATGGCTCTGCTTGACAAGATAGGGCTTCACAGGGACCAGGCGCGCCGCTATCCACACCAGTTCTCCGGCGGGCAGCGGCAGAGGATAGCGATAGCAAGGGCACTGGCCACAGGCCCGGAGCTCGTGGTCGCGGACGAGCCGGTGTCGGCGCTCGACGTGTCGGTTCAGGCCCAGATACTGAACCTGATGATGGACTTGAAGGACGAGTTCGACCTGTCGTACCTGTTCATAGCGCACGACCTGTCGGTGGTGCGGCACGTGGCCGACCGTCTGGCCGTGATGTACCTTGGGTTCGTGGTGGAGAGCGGCAGCAGCGAGGAGGTGTTCGAGCGTCCGCTTCACCCGTACACCGTGGCGCTTCTGGACGCGGCCCCGTCGCTGGCTAAAAAGAGCAAGTCCGTCCCTCTGACGGGCGACGCCCCAAGCCCCGTGAACTTGCCCCCCGGCTGCCCGTTCGCGTCTAGGTGCCCGAAAAGCCGCCCAGAGTGCGAGACGGAGAGGCCAACGCTCCGCGAGGTATCCGAGTCATCCGGCCGGCTCCTAGCCTGCCATCAGCAGTGAGGGGGGGTAAGGGGGGAGTCGCCCATCACGAAGTGCAGGCCTGGATACTCGGCCTTCGTGGCGGAGGAGCCGAGTAGGTTAAGGCACAGACTTGCGCCTCAGCGCCTGCGCCCTCTCCCGCGCGGCCGTCTGACTATATCGCCTCCGCCGCCCCCACCCGCTATCGCATCGCGCAAAACCGCCGCGCGCTCGAAGTCCAGCTTCTCAACGGCCTCCCACATGGCCCGCTCCAAATCACGAACCGACAGCGTTGCGGCTTGCCCTTCTCTGTCGCCAGCTTTTTTGTCCGGCGCGTCAGATAGCGCGTAGGCCTCAAGAAGCTCCGGAGGAAGAAGGTTTGTCACCTCCTTCTCCACACTTCGCGGCACTATGCCGTGAGCTTTGTTGAACTCAAGCTGCTTTTCACGCCGCCTGCGCGTCTCCTCGACCGACTTCCTTATGCTTTCGGTCTCCGAGTCGGCGTATAGATAGACTTTGCTTCCGACGTTTCGCGCCGCGCGCCCCATTATCTGTATCAGCGACCTGTGCGACCTCAGATAGCCCTCTCGGTCGGCGTCCAGTATCGCAACAAGCGACACCTCCGGCAGGTCCATCCCCTCGCGCAGGAGGTTTATCCCAACCAGCACCTGAATCTCACCCGAACGAAGGTCGCGTATCAACTCAGCCCGCTCGAACGTGTTGAGCTCCGAGTGTATGTACTTGACTTTGAACTTGAGGTCGCGCAGGAAGTCGGCCAAGTCCTCAGACGATCGCTTTGTAAGCGTCAGCACAAGCGCTCTGCCGCCCTGCTCGGTCGTCGTCCTCAGTCTGTCAACTAAGTCGTCCACCTGATTCCTTGCCGGCAGCACCTCTACCTCGGGGTCGACTATCCCAGTCGGGCGTATGACCTGCTCCACGACGCGGGCCGAGTGCTCAATCTCGTAGTCGCCAGGCGTGGCCGAGACGAACACGGCGCTGCGCATCTTGCCCTCGAACTCACGCCATTCCAGCGGCCTGTTGTCAAGACACGATGGCAGCCGGAAGCCGTTGTCCACTAGGACGCTCTTCCTTGCCTTGTCCCCGTTGTACATGCCTCGCACTTGCGGCAGGGTTATATGCGACTCGTCGATTATCATAAGAAAGTCGTCGGGGAAGAAATCTACCAGAGTGCCAGGCGGGTCACCATGGTTTCGCCCGTCAAGGTAGACCGAGTAGTTCTCGATGCCGGAGCAGTATCCCACCTCGTGAAGCATTTCGAGGTCGTAGCGGGTGCGGGATGTTATCCTCTGGGCCTCCATCAGCTTGCCTTCGCTGGTGAAACGCTCAGCGACGGCTGCCATCTCGGCCTCAATAAGCGGCGCCGACCTCGCTATGGCGTCGGTCTGAGTGACGTAGTGCCGCGCTGGGAACACCGATGCCCTTTCGAGGCGCTCTATGGTCTTGCCTGTGAGCGGGTGAATGAGGTCTATCCTCTCTATTTCGTTGTCAAAGAACGTGACTCTGATGCAGTTCTCATCGTAGGCCGGGAATATCTCGATAGTGTCGCCCCTGACGCGAAATTTCCCCGCCTCCAAAATCTGGTCGTTGCGTTCGTAGTAGTTTTCCATGAGATGTTTCATAAACGCCTTGTGTTCCCAGCGATCCCCCTCGACGAAGGGGAAAATTGCTCCCTCGTAGTTCTCGCGTTTGCCCAAGCCGTAGATGCACGATACGCTGGCGACGATTAGGACGTCGCGGCGCTCTACCAGGGCTTTTGTCGCGGCCAGGCGGAGTTTTTCTATGCGCTCGTTTATCGACGCGTCCTTTTCTATGTACGTGTCGGATGCCGGAATGTAGGCCTCCGGCTGGTAGTAGTCGTAGTAGCTGACGAAGTAGTGGACGGCGTTTTCGGGAAAGAACGTCTTGAACTCGGAGTATAGCTGAGCCGCGAGGGTTTTATTGTGAGCCAAGACGAGGGTTGGGCGTCCAAGCGCAGCCACGACGTTTGCCATCGTGAAGGTTTTGCCGCTCCCCGTGACTCCGACGAGCGTTTGGAAGCGGTCGCCCGCGCGCAGGCCGTTGGTAATGGCCTCTATTGCCTCCGGCTGATCGCCCGCCGGCGGCCACTCGGAGTGCAGGATAAAGTTTTTCATAGCGTAATCTCAATCTCTCCAAGCTCGCCGATCTCGTTCATGACCTCAATAGTGCCACTAACCGCGGCCAGCATGCGCCCGATGTGAGTCAAGTCCTGCCCCGGCGACAGGACGGCGCCGTCGCGGATTCGGTACTTCAACCACCTCTCGATCGGACGGTGCGAGCCTATCTCGAATTTCCAGACCTCGTCCGGAATCCCAGTTATAGTTATAACCCTGCCCTCGCCAGTAGTGAGCAGCAGGGCGTCCCCTTTGCGCTCGATTTTCTTTAACTCGAAGTCCCCGCTCACCCCGCCCATCGAGATGTTCAGCCCATCCGGCGGAACATGGCGTAGCAGGTGCAGGTCAATCAGTTGATGCCCCAACTCGGCGTATCTAGTGAAGACGTCCTCGTAGCGCGTCACCGGCACGGCGGGGTAGCTGGACTTCAAGAACTCCGCGTACTTCGCGCGGTAGACCGGCGAGTGCAGAACAGCGTAGACGTAAGCGAAGACGTCCTCAGGCGCGGGAGCGAACGGCAGCGAGGCCAGAAATGCTGCGAAGTCATCGGTGAAGTTGGACTCCCGCGTGC
>JAISUL010000054.1 GCA_031272145.1 Synergistaceae bacterium | reverse complement strand
TTACGTGAAAAGGCTCACGGTGAACGCTGGCCACGTAATTCGATGCTGCGGCTGCGGACAAAGCAAACCACAACGCGATGAACAGCACAAATGGAGCAACAACGCGCTTAACCATGCCAACCTGCTGCGCGGAGAAGATTCGGGGTCTCATGACCCCTCGGGGTCTCATGACCCCTCCCCATGCGCCCCGGCCACAACCTCCTCCACGCGCTCAATCACCCCCTTTTTCCCCCCCTCCTCCCCCGCCCTCGTCAGCAGGCAGAGGAACTCCACGTTCCCCTCCGGGCCGCGGATGGGCGACCAGGACAGGGCGGCGGGGTGCAGGTTCGTGCGCTCCGTGGCGAAGGTCAGTATGTCACGCAGCACCCAGGCGTGCACCGCGCGGTCGCGAACAACCCCCTTGGTCTTACTGACGCACTCGCGGCCTGCCTCGAACTGGGGCTTTATCAGGACTACCGCCGTGCCGCTGTCCGGCAAAATGCCGTCTATCACCGGCAGCAGCAGGCGCAGCGAGATGAACGACGCGTCGCAGGCCGCGAATTCGATGGCCTCGGGGAACGAGCCGCGCGTCAGGAAGCGCGCGTTCGTCCCGTCCATGACCACCACGCGCGGGTCGTTCGCCAGCCTCCAGTGAAGCTGGCCGCGGCCCACGTCGACGGCGTAGACCCTCGCGGCTCCGGCGTCAAGCATCACGTCGGTGAAGCCGCCGGTGGACGCGCCTATGTCAAGGCACACCTTTCCCTTCAGGGCGCAGCCGAAGACCGTTATGGCCTTCAGAAGTTTAAGCGCCCCTCGGCTTACCCAGCGCGGCGGCTCCTCGACCTCGACGTTCGCGTCCAGAGGTACAGACATCCCGGCTTTATCGATCTGATTTCCGTTTACGCGAACCTTGCCGGCCATGATGAGGGCTTGTGCCTTTGCCCTGCTCTCGGCTAGGCCGCGCTCCGCGAGCAGGACGTCTAAGCGGCGGCCTGCCTGCCTTTTTTCCCGCCGAACACGCACTTCACGCACGTGCCCTGACTGGGTGCCGACTCAACGTCGAGCCTGCCTCCCATCAGGGACATCCTCTCCGTCATGTTGGCGAGGCCGCGGTGCCCGCTGAGCCTCAGCACCTCGTGGTCGACGCTGGGGTCGAAACCCCTTCCGTTGTCCCTTATCTCGAAGACCGCGGTGCCGTCGTCGTCGAACATCTTTGCCAGCACTTTTGTCGCCCCTCCGTGCCGCACGGCGTTCGACACGGCCTCCTGAAAGATGCGCAGCAGGAACAGCGTGCTCTCGGAGTTGAGGTCGAACCTTTTTACGCACTCCCCGTCCACCTCGACTGCGACCTGAACGTCGTAGTTCTGTGCCATGCGCTTGGCCATCTCCGCCGCCGCGTCGGGGAAGCCCATGTCCACCCAGGGCGGCGCCAGCTCGTCGCACAGGCCGCGGAGCTCCCTCACGACCGCGCCGGCCATGCGCTCCGTCCTCCCGACCCGCTCGCGCGCCTTCTCCTCGTCCTCCTCCAGAGCCATGCGCAGGTTCTGGAGCAGTGCCGTCACGTCCTGAAGGGGGCCGTCGTGTATCTCCCTCGCCATGTCCAGCCGTTCGCGCTCCTGAACCTTCACTATGTCGCGCACGTACCCGTTGCGCAGGCGGTCTCTGTCTATCGCGGCCTTGGCGAAGCGCGTCAGGGCGCCGCGCACGCTCGCTATCTCGCGCACGTCGTTTGGCTGGGCGAAGCGCGGCACGTCGGCCCCCACGCGCAGGTCGTCAATCTCGTCAACGAGGCCCCTCAGAGGGGAGAGCAGGCAGCGCCACAGGAGGCGGATGGAGAAGAAGCTGCCGAGGGAGAGCAGGACTATGAGCACCGGCCAGAGCCTGCCGACCCTCACGAGGTTGCCGAGGAGCCTGTCCCAAGAGACGGCGGCTATGACGTAGCCGTGGCCGTAGACTGGGTAGACCGCCACGGTGTACTCCCCGCCGTTCGCGTCGCGCACCTTCTCCGCGGCGCCTATCGGGAGGCTCCTTCGCCAGACCGACGTGATGTCGCGTGCGCCGGGCGAGGAGAGGATGACCTTGCCGTCCTCGTTCACGTATGCGACCCAGCCTGGTATCGACATGCCCCAGGAAAAGATGCGGTGCGGCAGCAGTATCTCCCCGCCGAGCCCGGAAAACCGAAGCACGCGGCTCTCGTTGGTGAGGCGGTACGCGACGCTCTCGGCCAGGTCCTGAACGTAGGAGCCCACCGCCGCCTCCATCGCCTGCTCCTGGCTGAAGTGCGCGAAGGCCGCCGCCATAAGCACCGCTATCGGTGGCAGCATCAGGGCGCACAGCATCAGGGCGGGAAATTGGTTCCTGAAAAGCCCCCTAATCTTCCAACAGCTCCTCCATGGTGACCACGCCGTACTTCAGCGAGAGCAGCAGCGCCTCGGTCTTGTTCCGCGACCCCAGCTTGTCGTAGATGGAGGCCAGGTGCGTCTGGACGGTGCGCTCGCTTATGAAGAGCTTCGCCGCCACCTCTTTGCTAGAAAGTCCCTTTGCCGCGAGCACCAAGACCTCGCGCTCGCGCGGCGAGAGCTGCGCTGGGTCGAAGTCGCGCTCGCCGACCACCGAGGCCACCTCCGGGTCGAGGTAGAGCCCGCCACGCGCCACGGTCGCTATCGCCGACGTGAGCTCTCTTGGGGTGACGGTCTTCAGCACGAAGCCCCGCGCCCCGGCCCTCAGCGAGGCCATGACGTACTGCTGCGCGTCGTAGGACGTGAGCATGACCGTGGCGGTCTTCAGCCCCGCGGTCTTCACTCTTTGTGCGACTGATACTCCGTCAAGGCCGGGCATGCGGATGTCGAGCAGGGCGACGTCGGGCGAGAGGTCTTGGATAAGCTTCCAAGCCTTGAGCCCGTCGTCGGCCTCTCCCATGAGCTGAAGGGACTGCTCGCGCTTGATGAACTCCGCTATGCCGGCCCTGGTTAAGGGGTGGTCGTCGGCTAGGACGACCGTCGTCTTTTCGGCCATTGTTTATGCTGCCTCCTTGTCGGCGCCGAGGCCGATCTCCTGCTCGATGGGTCTGAGCGCGAGGATGACGTTCTCGATGAGCTCGTCGATGGATATGCCCATGAGCGCCGCGCCCTTCAGTATGATCTCGCGGTCGACGCCCTTAGCGAAGGCCTTGTCCTTCCACTTCTTTTTGACGGACTTGACCTCCAGATCGGACAGCGACCTCGACGGCCTGACGAGCCCGGCGGTTATGACCAGTCCCGTGAGCTCGTCGATGGCGAAGAGCGCCTTTTCCATGTCGTTTGCCGGCTCGACGTCCGTGCAGATGCTCCACCCGTGCGACTGAACCGCGTGAACCACGCTTTCGTCCACGCCTGCCTCGCGGAGAAGCTCTGGGGCTAGGTTGCAGTGACGGCCTGGGGTGTCCATGGTCTTCTCCCAGTCGATGTCGTGCAAGATGCCCACGACGCCCCAAAGGTTCTCGTCGCCTCCGCACCTGCGCGCGAAGTGCCTCATGGCGCCCTCGACAGCGTAGGCGTGCCTGATGTGGCTCTCGTCCGAGTTGTGTTTGCGAAGCAGGGCGAGAGCCTCGTCTCTTGTGGGAATCAACTTCATTGCCTCCGTTTCCATTTCCGAGCAATGGATACAAACTCGCGTGGAATTATAGCATGACGCCGGAGTCGCGAGCGTGATAAATGCGTGGTAAAATAGGAGGCAGACCGATAGGAAGCGCCAGGGCAGGGAGATGGCAGGGGCGGCAAGGGCGGCAAGGGCGGCAAGAAGGCGGCAAGGAGGTAAGTAAAAGGTAAAATGGCTAAGATAATCTCGCTGTTCAACCACAAGGGCGGGGTCAGCAAGACCACCACGACGTTCAGCCTCGGCTGGTCGCTCGCCGCGAAGAAGTACAAGGTGCTCATGGTGGACGCCGACCCCCAGAGCAACCTGACGTCGCTCTCGCTGTCCCTTCAGATCACCCTCGCGCTGGAGCTTGGCCGCTCGCCGCAGTTCGCGCCCATGGCGAACATACCGGGCTTTATGGGGCACGCCCTGCGCAGCATGGCGGACTACCACGGCGTCGACTACATCCTGATAGACATGGCTCCGAGCCTCAGCGTCCCGATCCTATGCTCGCCTCGCTTCATCGGCATCATCCAGCAGAACTACCGCCCCCGGCGGGTGCGGGAGAGCGACAGCAGGAACAGGCCATCCCGCGCCTTCCAGGTTTGGATCAAGAGGGTACACAGCGCCGTAACCGAGAGCCTGGTCCCGGCGCTGCTCGAACGCGGCTTAGCCATAACCGAGGCCCGCTTCCGCGACGTGGATCAGAACCTGTACGACATATCGGACGACACAGCCGACAAAGTCATAGGCCTCACCGCATGACGCCGGCATCTAAGAAAACCAAACCCCGCGGCCTGCCGGAGAAGATCGAGCGGCGGGTGAACGGGATGTTCGGGGAGAACACGTCCGTCGTCGTCTCCCTGAGCGAGTTCGCGGAAGCGTTCAACTGCGCCCAGAGCCGCGTCGAGCCGGCCATTAGGCGGCGCTTCACCCCTGAAAGGGGCTTCATCGTGGAACGGGCAGGCGGGGGCGAGGGGAACATCCGCGTCGTGAGCGTTGCCACCTCCCACCCTGACGCGGCGGCGGCTGTGGGCGAGTCGGTCACGGAGGACGAGGCGCGCGAACACCTGTCCGTCCTGAGCGGCAGGGGCTTGATAAACGAGCGCGAACGCCTGATAATCGAGGTGGCACTCAGGCACTCGGACGACGTCTCGCGGTCCGAGTTCGACCTGTCGCCGTACAGGCGCGGCGTCATGCGGGCGGAGCTCCTGAGGCGCATGCTCCGCGCCCTCATGCCGGGCGGGTTGGGTAAAATTAGCAAAAACGATTGGGATTGACCAGGGCACTTGGAGGGCATTTAGACATGTGGCAGTTTTTTACGGAACGGGGCAAAAAAGTGATTCAGCTTGCCCACCGAGAGGCCCTGAAGATGGGGCACAACGTAATAGAATCGGAGCACATTTTTCTGGGGATTCTCCAAGAGGGCGGCGGGCTCGGCTATCAGGCCCTGCTCTCGCTCGGCCTGAACCCCCACGAGATGATAGACCAGCTAGAGGACGCCATGGGAACGCGCTCGGAGGCGGCGGCGAAGTCGATAGACCTGCCCCTCAGCCCAAGGGTCAAGAAGGCCCTCGAGGCCGCCATGCGCGAGGCCCGCAACATGGGCGTCAACTACATAGGCACAGAGCACATCATGCTCGGCATCCTCTCTGACCCGACCGGCGTCATCTCGCAGTACTTCAGCGCGATGGGGCTCAATTTCGCGATAGTCCAAAAGCAGATACTGACTCTGATGTCCGGCGCGTCGCCGGTTTCGGCCGCGCAGGGCGTGGAGATTCTGAACGACCGCGGCGGCATAAGCATAAACCCCAGCTTGAACGTGCGCAAGGCGCGCGCCAAGACCCCGACGCTCGACCAGCTCGGCATTGACCTCACCCAGAAGGGGCGCGAGGGAGAGCTCGACCCTGTCATAGGCAGGGAGAAGGAGATAAAGCGCCTCATGCAGGTGCTGTGCCGCCGCACCAAGTGCAACCCGGTTCTCATAGGCGACCCTGGCGTCGGCAAGACCGCCGTAGTCGAGGGCCTTGCCCAGAGGATAGCCGACGGAAACGTGCCGGAGCCCATTAGGGACAAGCGCCTTGTCCAGCTGAACATGGGCACGCTCGTCGCCGGGACGAAGTACAGGGGCGAGTTCGAGGAGAGGCTGCGCCGCATCGTGAAGGAGCTCACGGACACGAAGGAGGTCATACTCTTCGTGGACGAGGTTCACACCCTGGTGGGGGCTGGCAGCGCCGAGGGCACGGTGGACGCGGCCAACATACTGAAGCCGAGCCTGTCGCGGGGCGTCTTCCAGATGATAGGCGCGACCACGCAGGACGAGTACCGCAAGTACATCGAGCGCGACGCGGCGCTGGAGCGGCGCTTCCAGCCGGTGCTCATCGAGGAGCCGACCATATCCGACTCCGTCAAGATACTGGAGGGACTTAGGGACCGCTACGAGGCGCACCACCAGGCCGTGATAGAGGACTCGGCGCTCTTTGCCGCGGCAAGGCTCTCCGCGCGGTACGTCAAGGACCGCTTCCTGCCTGACAAGGGCATCGACCTCATAGACGAGGCAGGGGCCAGGGCAAGGCTCAGGGCGCTGGACCCGCCGGACTCGGTGCGCGAGCTCGAACGCAGCCTCGAGGCGACGCGCCGCGAGAAGGAGAGCGCCGTGACGTCGCAGGACTTCGAGCTGGCAGCGCGCCTCAGGGACGAGGAGCACTCCATCTCGGACGCCCTAGAGCAGGCCCGCGCGTCGTGGCGCGACACGTCGGGCGAGAAGAAGGCCGTCGTCACCTCCGAGGACATAGCGGAGGTCGTCTCGGAGCTCACCGGAGTCCCACTGGCGCAGCTCACAGAGGAGGAGTCGGCACGGCTGCTCCGCATGGAGGACGAAATCGCGTCGCGGCTCGTCGGTCAGGACGAGGCGGTCATAGCCGTGTCCCGCGCGATACGCCGCGCACGGAGCGGCGTGGGAGACCCAAGGCGCCCGATAGGGAGCTTCCTCTTCATGGGGCCGACCGGCGTGGGCAAAACGGAGCTGGCGCGCTGCCTAGCCCGCTTCCTGTTCGGCACGGACGAGGCCATGATCCGCATAGACATGAGCGAGTTCATGGAAAAGCACGAGGTGTCGAAGCTGATAGGCGCCCCCCCCGGCTACATAGGCCACGACAGCGGCGGCAAGCTGACCGAGACCGTCCGGCTCCGCCCGTACTCCGTGATTCTCTTCGACGAGATAGAGAAGGCCAACCCTGAGGTCTACAACGTGCTGCTCCAGATAATGGAGGAGGGCTCGCTGACCGACGGCAAGGGGCGAAGGGTCGACTTCCGCAACACGGTCGTCATAATGACCAGCAACCTCGGAGCCAAGGAGGCCACGCGCGGCAAAAAGCTCGGCTTCGGCGTCGAAAGCGGAGCGAAAAACGACGGGAAACAAGTTCCCCAAGGCGAGTGGGAGCGGATGAAAAAGATAATCACGGACGAGGCCGCGCGGTTCTTCAGGCCGGAGTTTTTGAACCGGCTCGACGACATGGTGGTGTTCCGTCCTCTGTCGCGCGACAACCTGCTGCGCATCGTCGAGATAATGCTGTCCGACGTGCGCACGCGCCTGTCGGAGCGGCACATCGGCATAGAGGTCGAGGACGCCGCCAAGGAGATGATCTTGGACAAGGGCTACAAGTCGAAGTTCGGGGAGCAGGTGCCGCTAGGTGCCCGCCCGATACGGCGCGCCATCCAGTCCATGATCGAGGACAAGCTCGCTGACTCGCTCCTCGCGGGCATGGGCATGGCGAGACAAAATATAACCGGTGAACAGGGGGCAGGATTAAATGTTAAGGTCAAAGTCGCAGACGACGACATACTGCTTGACCTCGAAGCGCCGTTGGATTGAGCTGGCGCTTCTGGCGCTTCTAGCGTGCTGGGTGTGCCCGGCTTACGCGGTGGAGCGCATCACTGACGACGACCTGATAACGCTGCTGAGCCTCTCCCTCGGCGGGCGCGACGTGGCCAGCGCCGCGTGGGAGAGCATGGACGGCGGCGAGAGGATGAAGCTGCTCGAGGAGGCGGTGCGCATCACGCAGATGGCCGCGGCTGCCAGGCGCCAGGGCCTGGCCGACCGCCCCGACGTGGCAGGCGCGATCAGGTGGGGCACCAACTCGCTCCTCGCCGACGCCCTTGAGCGCGAAATCAGCGCAGCCATCAAGGTCTCAGACTTCGAGCTGCGCCGCTTCTACGAGAACAACATCTCGCGGTACTTCGTCAAAAGCGGCGTCCGCTGCGTGACCGTGGTGTTCGAGAACAAGGATGACGCCGTAAACGTCCGCAAGAGCGGCGAGTCCCTTGTGTCCATCGGAGGATACTCCGAGAGGGACTGGACCGACTACGAGAAGATGCCGCGCCAGCTCGCAGAACTCCTCCGCGCAGCAAAGCCAGGCACGGTGGTTGGCCCGATCCGCTCCGGCAGCGGCTACGTCCTCTACGAGGCGGTGGAAAAAAGGGCCGGAGGCCTCGTCCCCTTCGAGGAGTGCATGGACAAGGTCAGGAAGGATTACATCAACCGCGAAATAGACAAGCGCGTTAGTCAGTAAGAGGTAAGAAGTAAGCTTTTATTCTGCATACATAGGAGAGTTCTTACCATGTCTTTGCGTTTTGGAACGAGAACAAGACCGTCGGCGTTTCTGCTTATGGCGATCGCGCTTCTTTGCTTCTTTGCTACTGCTACTCCCGCCAGCTCGGATGCCGTCGACTACTCCCAGCCCGAAAACTGGGCGTACCTTGCCGTCGGCGACCCGGCCATGAAGTCCGCTGACCTGTTCCTTCTCGCCCCGACCGTTTGGCTTGGCTTCGGCGGCGAGTACAACATGTCCATTGCGGACGGGCAGATCAAGAAATACTTCCTTGCCGCTCTGAACATGGAGCGCGGGATATACGAGGGCGAGTGCCGCATGTTCGCCCCTTACTACCGCCAGGTTGCGCTGAGCGTCTTCGAGATGGAGCCGAGCGAGGCAGAGCAGTACTTTGACGAGGCATACGGCGACGTCAAGGCCGCGTTCCTTCAGTATATGAGCGAGTTCAACGGCGGGCGTCCGCTGGTGCTGGCCGGGTTCTCCCAGGGCGCAAAGATGGCCATGCGCCTCATGGAGGAGCAGTTCGACGGCAAGCAGCCGAGGCTGGTAGCGGCGTACCTAATAGGCTGGCGCGTGACCTCTGATGACATCGATGGGCGGCCTTGGCTCAAGATGGCCGAGCGTGCCGACGACACCGGCGTGATAATCAGCTTCAACACCGAGGCAGTGGACGTGGACAGCTCCCTCTCCGTCCCCCGCGGCGTCCACTCCCTGTCCATAAACCCCCTCAACTGGAGCGCCGCCGCCGGAGTCGATAAAAAGGCAGACAGGTCGCTGAACCTCGGAGCCTGCTTCACGGACGCAGCCGGCGCGATAACCAAGGAGGTTCCGCACCTCACCGGAGCGTACATCGACCCGGTTCGCGGCACTCTGAAGGTCACCGACATACGCCCTGAGGAATACCCTCCCATCCTCGCCGTGCCGATATTCGGCCTGGGCGTCTACCACCTCTACGACTACCAGTTCTTCTACCGCAACCTGCAGCAGAACGTCGCCGACCGCGTTGCGGCGTTCCTGAAGTGACGTGCGCGTAATACCCTACCGCAAGGTCTCGGAGCTCGACGGGCCGCTCAGAGAGTACTTGGCGGAACGGCAATGCCAGGGCTTCGAGACCTGCTGCATCGTGCCGTCGCGCCGCGACCGAGACTGGTGGAGGAAGCGGTCAGGACGAGACAGCTTCGGATTCGGAATATCAAGCGAGCGTGAAATCAAGCTCTGGAACTGGGAGGATCTATACGGCGACGTCTGCTCGTCCTTCGACGCTCCGCGCCTGCGCCAGGTCGATCCCCCAAGCTCCCGCCTTATTATGGCCTACGTCGTAAACGAGTTCCTGAAGGACAACGAGGACATAACAGAGGCCATGCCAGGCCTGAAGCGCCCAGGGTTTCTAGACGTGCTCGCCACCGACGTTAGAGAGCTTATGAACGAGGCCGTGACGCCGGAAAATTTCGCAATATTAAATACTCCCTCCGTGCTGCCAGAGCTATACCGCCGCTGCCTGGCCTACCACGAGGAGCACGGACTGATGGACAGCGCGAGCATCCCCACCGCCACGTTGAAACTGCTTTCTGATATGCTAGAACAAGCCGAAAACTGGAGCAACAAAAAACGCTTCGCCTTCGTCGGGTTTATGTCCTTCACGCGAAGCCAGAGGCGCCTGGTGGACAAGCTGGAGGCATTAAGCAAAGACGTCGTCATCTTCGAGCCAGCGGCGGGGGCGGAGGGATTTCAGGACGCTGCCAAGCAGTTCGATCTGAAAACTCCGCCCCCCGCCGAAAGGGAGACCGGCGTTATCCTCTCCCTCCGCTCGGCGGACTACTCCATCGAGCAGGAGATGATCGCCCGCCGCTTAGCCCTCTGGAGCGCCGGAGCAGAGGAAGTAGCAGCAGCTCCGTTCCCCGGCTTCGGAGATGTCGGGATAATGACGCCGCAGCGCCGTGCCGCAGCGATGGAGGCAGCGCTTAGGCGGTACAAAATCCCCTGCTCGCCGGCGCGAGGCCGTGCCGTATCCGACACCATCGTGGGGAAGGCCCTTGCCGCGGTCAGGTCTGCCTGGGTCTCCGGCCTCGACACGCACGACACGGCGCTTCTGCTCACCCAGCTATGGACTGGCGCGCCCCTGTCCCTGGACGGCGTGGCCCAGGCAGGCCCGCGCGGGGCCGACGGGTGGAGCAGCTTTTTGGCAGCCAGACAGCCAGCGCTGCTTGGGGTCTTCGGCGCGATGGTCAAGCTGTGCCGGGCTGTCGACCGAGGCGCGCTGCCGGTCGACCTGCTGACGCTGTTCCACGGCTTCCTTACCGCCGGGGGCTCGTGGCTTTCGACCCTCGCTCCTCTCGCGGACTCGCACCCCGACCTTGACGAGAGCGTGAGGGAGATAGCCGCGTCGATAAACGAACTCGAGGCGCAGCGCGACGAGCTTCGCGAGCGGGGCGCGCGAGAGCTGGGGCCAGCCGCCGAGAGGCCATTAAGCGGAGCCGCCGCCACCGACTTCCTTATGAACTGGTGCGCCAAGACCCGCGTCCCTCCCCCAGCGTCCCTGTCAGGATCGGTGGTGCTGTACTCCGACGACCCGCCAGTCCTCGCCTCGCACCCTGTCTGGATAATGACCGGCGTCACGAGGCGGGAGTGGCCTGGCATCATACCCTCCTCGCCCCTGCTGGACGCCGAGGTGATGGACGCCCTGAGCGACTCCGCCCCCCTGCCGTCAGCCCACGACAAGCGCGTGCAGAGGGAGGCGTTATTTAGGAGGCTCCTACGCACAGGGGACTGCGTTACGATAATATCACGCTCCGACAAAGACGAGGAGGGGAGAAGCAACGACGCCCCATTCCTTGTCGACGCGTTCCTGAGTGACGCCGAGAAGTCCGGCGACGAGTGGAAATATACCGAGACAGCGGTGGGCGACGACGATTTCTATTTCCCTGAGATCGAGCCCGAAGAGGGCGGTAATAACAATAATAAGAATAAGAATAAGAATAAGAAAACCCCGCGGCTGGCCTACGCAGTTGGCAAGGCGGGTAAGATCACGTTCCCAGTTGGTGACCTGTTCGAGCTCCTGGACTGCCCGTTCCGCTGGGCTGTGAACCGCCGCGTCCGGCTCCGGGACGGAGGGGTAAAGCTTTTGGACGCTGAACTGTTCGGCAAGGACGAGGCCGGCATACTCACCCATAAATTATGGGAGGGGGTATGGAGGCGCTGGCATGGTGAATCGATAGAGTCAATCGCGTCCCTAGCCGAGAGAGAGCTGGCCGAGAACGGCGAAATATCCGCGTCGCGCCTTTTTTCCGACCGCCGTCTGAGCCGCATGGCTGGGGACATAAAGTTCTACGTCGCGCGCCTGGCCTCGCTTCAGGACGATATTCTCGGTCGCATAGCCGACTCAGGCCGCCGCCTGGTGGCCGTCGAGACGGAGTTCACCCTGCCCCCGCGCGAGGTCGACGGGGTGACGTTCACCGGCCGCTGCGACCGCCGCGACCTGTTCGACGACGGCAGCGCCGTCATAATCGACTACAAGCTTGGCAAAAGTGCATCATATGAAAAGGGTATAAAAAGATTGAACTTCAAGTTCGGCCTGCAGCTCTCAGCCTACGCCTTGATGAACGGAATATGTGAAGCTGGCTGCCCCGGCGTGGCGGGCGTCGGATTTATGGGACACAAGGACGGAGGCCTGGCCGGGACGTTCGAGGGGGACATGATCGAGATATATCTAGGCGCCAAGAAGAAACCCGTCTCCCTAGCCGAGCGCGCCGAGGAGGCCAACTCCGCGATGCAGCAAGCCGCCACGCTCCTAAAGTCCGGCCTCTTCACCCCCAACCCGGACGCCGACGCCTGCCGGTACTGCAGTTTGAAAGGCCTGTGCAGGCGGGGCGAGGTCAAGGGCGAGAGGCCGGAGGACGAGGACGCCGAAGAAGCCGAAGAAGCCTAAGTAAACCCCCCCCCGGCAACACTCTCCCTCTCTAAGAGTGCTCTCCCTGCCCTCTCTGGAGCTGGAGCATGTCCTTCACGCGCTCAGCCTCGTCCTCGGAGAACACGCGGTGTTCCTTCAGGAGGAACGCGATCTCCGAGACGCCGTCCGCGACGTGGGCGATGTCGTTCGTCTTGAGCTCGCGGATCTGGGTCTTGACCTCGGTGATCTGAGTCTCAAGACTGTTCTTGACGTCGGTGATCTTGCCCTCAAGGCTGTTATTGACGCCCGTGATCTTGCCCTCGAGGCTGTTATTGACCTCGGTGATCTTGCCCTCGAGGCTGTTTTTGACCTCGGTGATCTTGCCCTCGAGGCTGTTTTTGACCTCGGTGATCCTCTCGTCGAGGTCTCGCTTGGCGTCGTCGAGGTCTCTCTTGGCGTCGGTGAACCTGCCGTCGATCTTCAG
>JAISUL010000013.1 GCA_031272145.1 Synergistaceae bacterium | reverse complement strand
GCAGGTTGCACGAGGCGAAGGTCAATTTCCCAAGCTCGAAGACCTGTTCGAGTTGTGGATACAAGATGGCCGAGATGCCGGTGAGCGTGAGGCAGTGGACTTGCCCCCAGTGCGGGGCGAAGCATGACTGCGATGTAAATGCGGCTATAAATTTGAAGCAACACGCCGTGAGTTCCACGGTGTCAGCCTGTGGAGAGTTAGGTGTAGTAGTGCCCTCGATGAAGCAGGAAGTCAACGTCAACGCTGCCTAGATTTAGATAGATTTAGGCAGGTTTGAGTAAGTTTGACGGAACGGATCGAGCCGATTGGCATAGTCGCCCTAATCGACGACAGGCCCGAGGGCGAGAAGAAGTACTACCTCTCGCAGCAGTTTGGGGTGACGTCGTTCTACGAATATCTGACCGTGCCGATCCTGGACTTGCCGGACGAGGTGCTCCTGGCGAACGACAACCGCATAGGCCTGGTGCTCTACGCCCTGAAATGCGCCAAGAAGAGCGGGAACGACCAGGGGATGAAGTTCCGTTATCTCAAGGAGCTCTCCAGGCTATGGGCGCAGCGGAAGTGGGCGCCCGAGGACAAGCGTATGATACTTTTGGCCCTGGACTACCAGATGCAGCTGAGTGACCAGGGCTACAGGCGGCAGCTGGCCGACTACGTGGAGGAGCTGACCGAGGCCGTCGGGAAGGAGGAGAAACAGGTGTACGTGTCGATATTCGAGGAAGTTTACACGGAGAAGGGCATGGCGAAGGGTATGGCCCAGGGTATGGCTCAGGGCATAGCTCAGGGTATGACCCAGGGCATAGCTCAGGGCCGTTCTGAGGGGTATGTAGAGGTCGCTCGCAACATGCTCCGCAAGGGCTTCTCCATCGACAGCGTGGCCGAGTGCACTACGCTGCCGCGCAGCGAGGTCGAGTCGCTGGCGAATCTTTAGCGAGTTCTTGGGGCTCGCCTGACGGCGGGCGCAAACTCGTCCGCAGCTAGAGCAGCAAACAAAGCGGCGCAGGGGAGCTGGCCACCCAAGAGGACAACCCCAGCGCCGCTCGCTTTGTCAAGCCCGCTCCGGCCCGCGGCGCAGACGTTCATAAAAATCGATATTTTCACCCCGTCCCCCCTTCTTATTTCCCAAAAGCTGTGCTATATTCTCCCGAAGGTTTTCTGAACACTTTTTCAGGAGGTTCTATGGTTATGAAAAAAGGTTTCGTTTCGCTCTGCTGTCTGCTTGTCTGCGCCGCGTTGGTCTTGGGCTCACTCCCGGCTCAGGCGGCTCCTCGTGTGCTCAAGTTCAGCTCGGCCAGCCCTGCCACCAGCACATGGCAGCTGGGCGCGGAGAAGTTCGTCGTGCTCGTCAGTGAGAAGCTGGGGGACAAGTTCGACTTCGTCATCTCGCCCAGCGACCAGCTCTCCGGCGGGAACCAGGTCGCTGGCATCGAGCTCCTTCAGACCGGCGTCACCGACGTCCACCTTCACGACGCGCTCGTGTGGTCAGCCGTCGCGAAGAAGAGCATCGTCCCCTGCTTCCCTTGGCTGCTGCCGACCTACGATGACGTGGACAAGTACATGAAGGGCGAGGGCGGAGCTGCCCTGAAGCAGGTTCTGAACGACGCCGGCGTGGTCTGCCTGGCGATCGGGGAGAACGGCTACAGGCAGGTCGTGAACAACCGCAACCCCATCCGGCTGCCGACGGACATGAAGGGGCTCAAGATGCGCGTGCCGGGGAGCAGCGTCCACGTCGCGCTCCTGAAGTACATCGGCGCCGACCCCATCACCATGAACCAGTCCGAGGTCTACACCTCCCTCCAGCAGGGCACCATCGACGCGTGCGAGAACACGCTCGACCTGCTCTTCACCCAGAACACTCTGGAGGTCACCAAGTACATCTCGCTCTGGAACTACTCCTACGACCCGATCTTCTTGTCGGTCAGCCGCGAGCTCTGGGAGTCTCTCAGCGACGAGGAGAAGGCCGTGTTCCAAAGCGCCGCGGACGAGGCCATGAGCTACCAGGTCGTGGTCACGCGCGAGAAGGAGAAGGAGCTCAAGAGGCGCCTGCCCGAGTACAAGATGGACGTGGTCGAGGCTCTGACCCCCGACGAGGTCGCCGCGTTCAAGAAGGCGGTCAAGCCCGTCTACGACGACAACTACGCGGAGTTCAAAGACCTGTTCGAGAAGTTCGGCTACAAGCAGGGGAACTGAGATGGGCGGCGGCGGATTCTGGCGGGCGTTCGACGTTTTGGAGGAGAGCGTAATGGCTGCCGGACTCGGGTTCATGGTGCTGCTCAACTTCCTGAACGTCCTGTGCCGCTACCTGCTGCCGCAGACGCCGTTTTCCTACACGGAGGAGCTCGAGCTTCTTCTGTTTATATGGGTCAGCATGTTCGGCATATCCTACGGCTATCGGCGCGGCACCCACACCGCGTGGACTATCATAATGGAGGTCCTGCCTAGGCGGCTGGTTCCGGCGGTGGCTGTCTTCGCAGCCGGCGCGTCGGCTCTGCTGATGTGCCTGCTCGTGAAGACCGGCGTAGGCATGGTGCTGAACCAGATGCGCTTCGGCCAGATAATGCCGGGCATGAGGCTCCCGATGGCGGTGGTCGGCTGCGCCCTGCCCGTGGGGGGCGTCCTCGCCGCCGTGAGCGTGGCCAAGTCCGCGTGGAACGAGCTGGCAGCTCTGGCATCTGCTCCGGCGAAAGAGGCTCGTGCTCAATGACGTCCATCGTGCTGTTCGGGACGTTTTTCGGCCTCATGCTGCTGCGCGTGCCGGTCGCGGCGTCGATGGGGCTCTCCGCCCTCGCGTGCATGACTCATCTGGGCTACAAAATATCGGCGTTCCCGACGATCTTCTACGCGGCCTTGGCGAAGTACACCCTGCTGGCCATCCCGTTTTTCATCATAGCGGGCGTGGTCATGGATCAGGCCGGCATATCGAGGCGCTTGATAGGCTTCGCGGACGCCTGCGTCGGGCACAGGCGGGGCGGGCTCGCCGTGGTCACGGTGATCGTGATGTGCTTCGTCGCGGCCATATCGGGCTCCGCCCCTGCGACCGTCGCCGCGGTCGGGACGGTGATGATCCCGGCGATGACGCAGAAGGGCTACGGAAAGGCCTTCGCCACGGCCATCGTGTCGGCCTCGGGCGAGATCGGCATGATCATACCACCGAGCATCCCGTACATAGTCTACGCCATGCTGGCGGAGGTCTCGGTGGGGAGCATGTTCATGGCCGGAATAGTGCCGGGCCTGCTATTCGGCCTGTTCTACGCAGCGACGGCATTAATCCGCCTGAAGGGCTCCTCCGTGGTGCTTCAGGAAAAGAGGGGCTGGCGCGAGAGGCTGGCGACCTTCAAAGAGGCCTCTTGGTCGATGATGATGCCGGTCATAGTGCTCGGGGGAATATACGGCGGCGTCTTCACCCCGACCGAGTCGGCGGGGGTGGCGGTCATCTACGGGCTGTTCGTCGGCATGTGCGTCTACCGCGAGATAAAGCCCCGCCACCTATGGAACATACTGGTCAAGTCGGCGGTCACGTCGTCGCTCATCATGTACATCATGGGCTGCGCGGGGGTCTTCGCGTGGATACTCACGACGTCCGGCATAGCGGAGGCGATCACGAACGCCCTGCTGACCCTCACGACGAACGGAAATGTAATGCTGCTGGTGATAACCCTGATCTTCCTGCTGGCCGGGATGTTCATGGACTCGGCGTCGGGGTTCTACCTTCTTATGCCGATCCTGCTTCCGGTGGTGAGGTCGATGAACTACTCGCTCGTGGCGTTCGGCGTCATAGCGACGGCGAACTTCGCCATAGGCCAGGTCACGCCGCCGGTCGGGTCGAACCTGTTCGTGGCATGCAACATCACCGGCCTGTCGATGAAGGAGATAGTGTTTCAGGTCTGGCCGTTCATAGTGGCCGGAGTCATGTGCCTTCTGCTGATCACGTTCTGCCCGTGGCTGATCACGTTCGTGCCGTCGGCGCTGGGCATGAGGGTGTAAGAAAACAGCGGGGAGCCCTCCTTATCGGGCTCCCCCGTTCTTTGCTGCTCAAGCCGCTCATCTGCAAGCCTGCAGTACTCCTCCGACAGCTCTATCCCGATGTAGCTTCGCCCCAGCATCTTCGCTGCCACCGCGGTCGTCCCGCTGCCGGCGAACGGGTCGAGGACAAGCTGCGCAGACGTCGACGATATGATTCGCCCAATCAGCGCCACGGGGAAGGGGGCGGGGTGAATGTTGTTCATCTCCTGCGTGAACTCCCACACGTCGCCGTAGGCGTTTGCCTTTGGCGCCAGCCTGAAGTCCGGCTTGGCGATGAGGTATATGACCTCGTAGGTCGGCAGAAAATAGCCAGGGTTGAAGTTTATCCCGCCTTTCCTCCGCCAAATAATGATCTGCCGCACGGGGAAGCCGGAGACGATGTCGTGCCTGTCCTGCAATAATCCGGCCTGAACGCGCCACTTGTGGTTGTAGAAAACGGCGCCGTCGTTTTTGACGAGCCTGAGCATCTCGAACAGGCAGCCGCGCTGCCACTGGACGTACTCGTCATGAGGCATGTTGTCGTCGTGACCGCTGTACCCGTTGACCAGCGCGGCGTTCTTCCACTTCCCGCCCCTGGGGTCCTTCATGCCGTTGCCCGTCGAGTTCTTCAGGTTGTAGGGCGGCGAGGTCACGACCAAGTCCAAGCACTCGCCTGGCATCTCCCTCATCACGGACAAGCAGTCCCCGCAGACGATCTTGTTGACGAAGTCGTCAGGGAAGTTCATCGCTTTGCTCAGCTCAGCCCGGCTACTCGCAGAAATCTATGATGAACTCGGCCCAGCCCTCCTCGATAGCCGTGTCGTAGTCGTCGAACATGGAAATCTCCATCGTTTCGGCGGCGTAGACGGCGCTCTCGAAGTCGGACAGGTTCACCACTCCGCTCAGGCATACCGAGTCGAACAGCTTATTTCTCGTGTAAAGATCACCGGTCATTTCGTACCTCTGTTATTTTGTTGCTTTGTTACTCTAGCCGCAGTCTCATCGCGCCCTAGGATGCAGACCAGCAGCGGCAGCGGCGCTCCGCTTTCACGCCCGGTCAACAGCAGCCTCAGAGGGTGAAAGAACTCCCGCCCCTTCATCCCGCGCTCCTTCATGAACGCCCGAAGCCGCGCGTCTATCTCCGTCTCGTCCCACGGATTTATCGAGCGCAGCACCGACTCCAAGTCCTCCGCCCAGGGAACCTCCGCTGCGCCCTGCGGACGGATCAGCAGAGGCGACAGGGCGTCGGCCAAGAGCGGCAGAGTGCAGTGCTCAGGCAGGAGCTCCCCTATGATCCGCTCCATCGCAGCAGGGTCAAACGCGCCGAAGCGCGGCTCTGCCCCGACAAGCTCAAGTAATACGGCATGCCTGTCCTGATGCTTCATGGCCTCCTTCTGCCAGTACATCAACCGCGCCTCGTCGTGCAGCGGAGGGGAGGACGAAATGGCGTCAACCGAGCGGGCGAAGACCTCGGCCAGGTGATCTATAAACAACCCCACGTCCCCGCACATCAACTGCTCGATCTTGACGCTCGGGCTCCAGCTTAGAGTTGATAAATACGCAGCGATGGCCTCAGGCATGATCCCCCTGTTAAGGTAGCTGCGCACGGAGGGGGAGCCGGTGCGCTTGCTGAGCTTCTGGCCTGGCGCCGACATTATCATCGGGATGTGCATATACACGGGCGGCTCCCAGCCAAGGCCCTCGGCGACGGCGATCTGGCGCGCCGTGTTGGGCAGGTGCTCGTCGCCGCGTATCACGTGGGTTATGCCCATCTCGTGGTCGTCCACGACCGACGCGAACATGTATGTCGGAGTGCCGTCCGCCCGCTCGATCACGAAGTCCCCGATCAGGGCCGCGTCGAACGACATCTCGCCCTTCACCCCGTCGCGGAACTGTATCACCCCGCTGCTCGGCATGGCAAACCGAAGACACGGGGTAGTGCCCCCAGTAGTATCTGCAATATTCGCGCTGTTTCGGCACAGGCCGTCGTAGCGCGGGGGCTCGCCTCGCGCCAGCTGCTCAGCCCTAAGCCTTGCCAACCGCTCCTCGGAGCAGAAGCATTTGTACGCTGCTCCCTTTTCGACGAGGAGCCTCAGCGCGCGATCATATATCTCCGCCCTCTCGCTTTGGCGGTACGGGCCTTCGTCCCAGTCTATTCCGATGCCGTGCAGGTCGGTTATCAATCCGGCCTCGAAGTCCGGGTTTGACCGATCGGCGTCCGTGTCGTCTATCCTCAGGATAAACTTCCCCGCATGGGCGCGCGCGAACAGGAAGTTGAACAGCGCGGTTCTTGCGCCGCCGATGTGCAGCGAGCCGGTGGGGGACGGGGCGAAGCGCACGCGGATCATGCCTGCCCGCCCCTGCGCAGCGTCGCGACGGCGCGGCACGTCATCGACCTGCCCATGCCTGGGTCATCAGTCATCTCGGCGGACTTCGCTCTCACGTTGAATCGCCCGTCCCCCAAGACAGAGGCAAACCTCTCTATGATGGCCGGTATGTGCGGGGCGAGCCGCGGCACCTGGGCCTCGACCACTGCGTCGACCCAAGCGACCTCCCAGCCCTCGCCCTGAGCCATAGCCACGGCGCGCGCCAGAAGCCCCATGCTGTCGGCACCCCGATAGCGCTCGTCCGACGCGGGAAAAAGAACTCCTATGTCGGGCAGGCCCGCTGCGCCAAGCACTGCGTCAGCGACCGCGTGGGCAAGGACGTCCGCGTCCGAGTGCCCCAGCAGGCCGAGCGGGGATTCGATCTGTACTCCTCCGAGCACCAGACGCCGCTCCGGCGTCAGCCTGTGTACGTCGTAGCCTATGCCGGTGCGAATCTCGCATTGTTCGCTTCGCTCGTTTGCCACGAGGGACGCCAGAGCGACGTCCTCCGGCCATGTGACCTTGAAGTTCAGCCTCTCGCCGGCGACGTGGCGAAGGGGGCGTCCATCCGCGAGCCACGCCTCGGCCTCGTCGAAAAACGACGCGCCCCTTCTGGCGTTCAGCACCTCGATGAGCCCTGCGCGCGGAAACGACTGAGGCGTCTGAGTGGTGTAAATCCCCTCCCTAGGCACGGCGCTTATAGCGTTGTCCGCTATGCTTTTCAGCGCGTCGGAGACGGGCAAGACCGGCAGGGCGCCGGCGTCAGCGTCCGTGTTTTCGATCAGGGAGCGGATGAGGGCCGCGCTGACGAACGGACGCGCGGCGTCGTGCACCATAACGAAGTCGAGCCGCGCCGCCTCCAGCCCGTTTCGCACCGAGTCGGAGCGGGTCTCCCCGCCCTCAGCGATCAAGAACGGGGTATTAAAAGACACGTCATTAACACCAACGCCAACTCCGCGCGGCACGACCAGCACGATCTCCCCGACCTCTTGCACCGAGGCGGCTGTATCGGCGCTCCACCGCCACATGGGGGCATTCACTCGGCCAAGGGGCATGAACTGCTTCGGCTGCCCGATCCTTCGCCCCGCTCCACCCGCCACTATCACAAATGAGAAAGAGCACGGAGACCGCGTCATTTTTACTCTCTCCTCGCGCTGATTCGGGACTCTAGTGCTGTGTGGAGCGTCATGCGGTCGGCGAACTCGATCGATCCGCCCACCGGCAGGCCGAAGGCCAGGCGCGACACCTTGATGTCGGATCGGCCGCCAAGAATCTCCAGCAGGGTGAAGTAGGTTAGGTCGCCCTCCATGCGCGGGTTCGTGGCCACGATGACCTCGGACGCGCCGGAGCTTTCCAGGTGGCGAAGGAAGAAGTCCACGTTCTCGGCGCTGAGCTCCTGCCCGTCCAGTGGCGACACCCTCCCCCCCAGCACGTGGTAGAGGCCGTTATATACTCCGGCCTGCTCGAACGAGACGAGGTCGTCTATGTTCTCTACGACGCACAGAGTGGTCCGGTCGCGCAGGGCGTCGCGGCATATCGGGCATGGGTCGGACTCCGACACGTTGCCGCACGTACCGCACGTGAACAGACCGTCCTTCAGCCCGGCTATGGCCCCGCCAAGCGAGCGCAGGAAGTCCTCGTCCTGCCTGAGCAGGTGGAAGACCATGCGGCGCGCGCTCTTGCCTCCGACGCCGGGAAATCTGCCGAACAGCGCTATGAGGCGCTCGATGGGCGACGCGCTTTTGTCCGGGGGAACCGCTCCGGCCACGTCAGACGCTCAGCCCTAGCGAGGAGCCAAGCGCCCCCAGCGCGCTTGTCACAGCGCCCATCTTCGACTCGGCTAGGGCGCGGCTTTTGCGGAGGCCGTCGTTGACCGCGGCCGTGACCAGGTCTTCCAGCATCTCGGCGTCGTTCGGGTCTATTGCCGCCGGGTCTATCTTGACCTCCAGCAGGTCGCCCCGTCCGTCAAAGACGGTCTTGACCATCCCGCCGCCCGCCGCCCCTTCGACCCGCTCGTCGCCGAGGCTTTCCTGAACGCGCAGCATCTGGCTCTGCATCTGCTGCGCCTGCTTCAGCATGTCGTTCATCTTCATTTAATAAGGAGACCTCCAGTGGGAAATTTTTCCAACGGCATCGATTATATATTGAGACGCCCTCTCGTGCTATACTTGATCCATAAGGGGGGAAAGCCATGCGTAAATTCCACAGGAGGCTCATCAGGAGCCTCGCGCTCATTCGTGGCCTCGCGCCTACCCGGGGCTTCACGCTCATCGAGCTTTTGATAGTCATAGTGATTATCGGAGTTCTGGCCACCATGATGGTCATCGCCGTCGGCCCAACCACGTCGACCGCTGCGGCAACGGCAATCCTAGGCGACCTGCGCGCGCTTCAGACCGCGTCCGTTGCGTACTACACAGACCACATGAGCTCGTCCGACTTGGGAACGGGCAACGCGATCGCGAACCTGGCGCCGTACATAGCGGCCAGCGACAAGGTGACGGAGGCTAACGGCTACCACTTCGAGGCAGCCACGGACAAGTCGTGGTGGGTAGGATACAGCGGCGACAAGCTGACCGACGAGGTCAAGGCCAAGCTGGCCGACAAAACGGCCGATATGGGATTGAAGGCCGAGAAAGCAGGGGCGCAGTTCACCAGCGGCGCGACGGCCGTTTGGCTCAAGGCTAAATAAGGCTGCCAATGTAGGCCTAGGCGGAGGACGGGAAAGGGGCGACTGTCCGCTCTATGAACTCCCTTAACTCCTCCGCCCCGCCGCGCAGAACGCCCGACACGGCCAGAGGAGCGTCAACGGACGTAAACCCGTCCGCCGCGTACTTAGCGAGCATCCCGGCCCTAGCCCCCCTAGACACCTTGTCCGCCTTCGTGAACACCACCATAATCGGCAGCCCGAAGCCCTTCAAATGCTCCTGCAGGAGACGGTCGTTGGCGAGCAGCCCGTGCCGAAAGTCCACGAGATGGCAGATCAATGGAGCGGTTGTGGCCGTTGCTCTACTCTCGAAGTACGCCTTGGTCAAGTCAGCCCAGGCCCGGCGCTCTGCCTTGCTCCGCTCGGCGTAGCCGTAGCCCGGAAGGTCGACGAGCCGGAATACTGTCTTCACTGCCCCCGCTCCAGCCCCTATTTTGACCATGTAGAAGTTCACGCTCCTGGTCTTCCCAGCGTGCTCGCTGACGTGTGCCAGCCGCCTGCCTATCAGGGCGTTTATCAGCGTTGACTTGCCGACGTTCGACCGGCCTGCGAAGACGACCTCCGGGGCGTCATCCCTGACGCCTGGCATCTGCGAGGGCTTAAATACTGTCGCCTCGACCTCAGCGTGCCACGTGCTCACTCGACCAGCGCCTTTTTGAACACGTCCGCCGCCTCAGAGACGTACTCGAGCTCCATGCCGCCGAGGACGTCCTCCTTTATGTCGAGCACGTCGGCCCTGTTATCGCCGGGCAGTATGACGCGGGTTATGCCGTAGCGCTTGGCGGCCAGCAGTTTCTCCTTTATCCCGCCCACGGGGAGGACGTGGCCGCGGAGGGATATTTCCCCTGTCATGGCCATGTCGGACGCGGCCCTCCTTCTGCTGACGGCCGACAGAATCGCCGTAGCCATGGTCACGCCGGCCGAGGGGCCGTCCTTAGGCACCGCACCCTCCGGCACGTGGACGTGTATGTCAGACTCCTTCCAGTTGAAGCTCCCTATGCCAAGCTTCTCCGCGTTCGACCTAAGGTAGCCCACCGCGGCCCTGGCCGACTCCTGCATGATGTCGCCTAGCTGGCCGGTGAGGGAGAGCTCCCCCTTGCCCTTCATCGTGGCGGCTTCGATCATCAAGACCTCCCCGCCCGCCTCTGTCCACGCCAGCCCGACAACGCTGCCGAGCTGAGGCCTCTTAGGCAGCTTTGTCCCGTGCACCTTGGATGCCCCAAGGTACGAGAACAGGTCACCGCCGCCAACCGTCACGGGAAAGCGCGTCTTCTCTCCCTTGTCCGACGCCTCGACGACCTTCCGCGCCACCTTGCGCGCTATTGCCCCGAGCTCCCGCTCCAGCCCTCTGACCCCGGCCTCCCTCGTGTAGCCTGAGATGAGCCTCTCTATCGTCCGCTCCGCTATGCGCAGGTGGCTCTTCGCAAGCCCGTTCTCCTTCAGCACGCGCGGTATCAGGTGCCCGACCGCTATCTTCACCTTCTCGCGCGTGGTGTAGCCTGGCAGGTTTATGACCTCCATGCGGTCGAGCAGGGGCTTCGGGATCGAGTGAGTCACGTTCGCGGTCGTGATGAACAGCACCTCGCTGAGGTCGAACGGGATCTCCAGGTAGTGGTCGGTGAAGGCGCTGTTCTGCTCCGGGTCGAGTACCTCCAGAAGCGCCGCAGCCGGGTCGCCGCGGTCGCTGCCCAGCTTGTCTATCTCGTCGAGCAGGATGACCGGGTTGCGGCTCTTGGCCCGCGCCAGCTTCTGTATTATGCGGCCCGGCAGCGAGCCTATGTAGGTTCGGCGGTGGCCGCGTATCTCGGCCTCGTCGCGCACGCCGCCGAGCGAGACGTTCGCGAACTTGCGCCCAAGCACGTTCGCTATCGAGCGGCCAAGCGAGGTCTTGCCGACGCCGGGCGGCCCTACGAAGCAAATTATCTGCGCCTTCATGTCCTGCCCGGCCTTGCGCCGAACGGCGAGAAACTCCAGCACCCTGTCCTTGACCTCCTCCATGCCGTAGTGGTCGGAGTTCAGCATGGCCTCGGCGCGGGCTATGTCCGCGTTGTCCACCGTCCTCTCGTTCCAAGGCAGGTCTAGGAGCCAGTCCAGGTAGTTGCGCACGACGACCGCCTCAGGCGACATGAGCGGCATCTTCTCCAAGCGCTTCAGCTCGCGCGCGCCCTTCTCCGCCGCCTCCTCGCTCATGGACGAGGCCGCGATCTTCTCGGCGTAGCGCTTGAGCTCCTCGTCGTCCAATCCGTCTGGGTGCTTCTGGCCAAGCTCGTCCTGGATCACGCGAAGCTGCTCGCGCAGGTAGTACTCCTTCTGCTGCTTGTCCACCACGGTTCGGACTCGCTCCTGAATGTCGCGCTCGAGCTCCATGATGCCTATCTCCTCAAGGAGGGTTTTCAGGAGCGTCGTCATGGCCGGTTCGATGTCCGCGATTTCGAGTATCGTCTGCTTGGCCTCGGCCTTGACCGATATGTGGGAGGCGATTAGGTTGACGAGCTTGCCCATGTCATCTATCGCCGTTATGGAGGACATCACCTCTGCTGGGATGCGGGGCTGCAGGGCGTTGTAACGCTCGAAGGCGACGAGAATGCGCCGCTTGAGGGCCTCCATGTTCGGCGAGGCAGATAGGCGCCACGGCATGGGCGACAGGCGCGCGAACATGAGCTTTCCGGCGTCGGCGTCGGAGCCGGCTATCGGCACTCGCATAGCGTCGGCCTTCACGAAGCCCTCGTTCCTCATCCTAGCCACGCCCTCCACCAGGACTTTGTTCGTCCCGTCGGAGATGCGCGCGACCTGAATCACGTTGCACAGGGTGCCGACTTCGTAGAGGCTGTCGAACGACGGGTCAAGGTCATCCGCGTTCTTCTGCGCGACGACGAATATGCGCCTGTCCCGCATGAGCGCGGTCTCGACAGCCTTGATCGACCCTTGCCGCCCGACGAACAGAGGAATAATTATCCCTGGGAACAGCACCACGTCGCGTATGGGCAGGACTGGACACAGTATGAACGGCGGGTCAGGGGGTCGCGGGCCGTTTTTTGCCTGCAAGGCTACGCGACCTCCTTCTTTTTGGTTCTATGTCCAGAACTGAAAAGCGAGTCCACGGGGATGCCCTTGTCCACGTAGTCCGCCGTGACCTCGACCCGCGGCGGCTTGCGCGCACTCGACGGCAGGGCGTACATCACGTCGAGCATCAGGTTCTCCATGATCGCGCGCAGGCCTCTGGCGCCGGTCTTCTTCTTGACGGCGAGCGCGGCTATGCGGCGCACCGCCTCCGGCGTGAAGCTGAGGTCCACGTTTTCGAGGGAGAGTATCTTGCGGTACTGCTTTATGAGGGAGTTGCGCGGCTCTTGAAGGATCCTCACGCATGCGTCCTCGTCGAGCTCCTCAAGGGCAACGAGCACGGGAAGCCTTCCGGTAAGCTCCGGTATGAAGCCGAACGCCATCAGGTCCTCGGGCTGCACCTTGCTGACTATCTCGTAGCGCTTCGCCGCGTCCTTGCCGAGCGGCTCGCCGCCGAAGCCTATGGTTCTCTTGCTCTCGCGGCGCGCGACTATCTCCTCGATCCCCTCGAACGAGCCGCCGCATATGAAGAGGATGTTAGACGTGTCCATCTGCAGGAAGTCCTGCTGAGGGTGCTTGCGCCCGCCCTTCGGGGGTATGTTTGCTATGGTGCCCTCCAGAATCTTGAGCAGGGCCTGCTGAACCCCCTCGCCCGAAACGTCGCGCGTTATCGACGTCGACTCGGACTTGCGGGCTATCTTGTCTATCTCGTCCAGGTATATTATGCCGCGCTCCGCCGCACGGAGGTCGTAGTCCGCGGCCTGAAGCAGGCGCACGAGGATGTTCTCCACGTCCTCGCCGACGTAGCCGGCCTCGGTCAAGGTCGTCGCGTCGGCTATCGAGAAGGGGACTCCCAGCTTGCGCGCAAGGGTCTGAGCGATGAGCGTCTTCCCCGACCCGGTCGGGCCTATCAGCAGCACGTTGCTCTTCTGGAGCTCCACGTCCGGGTCGTCCGCGCCTATGTTGTGCCTGACCCTCTGGTAGTGGTTGTAGACCGCGACTGAGACCGACCTCTTGGCCTTGTCCTGCCCTATGACGTACTGGTCGAGGAAGGCCGTGAGCTCCTTCGGGGTGATCGCGGCCAGGTTCCGCGCGTCGTCCTTGGCTTTCTGGGCCAGGGCCGCCGCGTCAGGCTCCGCAGTCACCTGCGGCTGCGGCTGCTGGATGGCAACGCGCTGGGTGAAGTCCTTGACGTTGGCCTCCGACAGTATGATGTTGCATATGGCGGCGCACTCGTCGCATATAGCGACGCCGCTGGCCGCCGTTATGATCGACTGAACCTCAGATTGGCTTTTCCCGCAAAAAGAGCAGCAAACGCCATCGTCGTTTTTTTTGCTCAAGGTCGTCTGCCCCTCTACCTTTCCTCTATCACCTTGTCGATGATGCCGTAGGCAAGTGCCTCTTCCGCGCTCATAAAGTTGTCCCTGTCGGTGTCCACGGCGATCTTGCCTATGTCCTGTCCGGTGTGGCGGGCGAGGATGCCGTTTATCCTGTCGCGGGTGCGGAGGATGTTGCGGGCGTGTATCTCGATGTCGCTCGCCGGGCCGCGCGTGCCACCTATGGGCTGGTGGATCATTATCTCGGAGTTCGGAAGGGCGGTTCGCTTGCCCTTCTCCCCTCCGGCCAGAAGCACCGCCGCCATGCTCGCCGCGAGGCCGACGCATATCGTCGAAACCGGGCTCTTGATGTACCTCATGGTGTCGTATATGGCGAGGCCCGCGGTCACGCTGCCGCCGGGGCTGTTGATGTAGACGTGTATGTCCTTCTCAGGGTCCTCGCTTTCGAGAAAGAGCAGCTGGGCCACCACGAGGTTGGCCACGTCGTCCTCTATCTCAGTCCCCAAAAACACGATCCTGTCCTTCAGCAGACGGCTGTATATATCGTAGGCCCTTTCGCCGCGTCCCGTCTGCTCTATTACGTATGGCACGCTGAAGTATGACATTAGCCTTGCCACCCGCCTTCCCCATCGGCCCCGCCGGCCCTGTTGACCGCGTCGACCGCTTCGACAAAGACCTCATCGACGTCCTTGATCCTGACCTTCTCCATGAGCATGCTGATGGCCTTGCCCACGCGCGTGTTGGCCGCGAGGCTCTCGAACGCGTTGCTCTTGCGGTACACGGCGAGGAGCTGGTCGGGCAGCACGCCGTACGCGGCGGACTCTCGGACTATCTCGTTCTCGATGTCCTCGCGCTCGAGCTCAACTCCAAGCTCCTTGGCCAGGGCGTCAAGCGCTATAGTCTTGCGCACCGCGGCGACGGCGCTGTCGTAGGCCACCCTCTCGTATGCCTCGCGCGACATGCCCGCCGCGTTCAGGAAGGCGTCCATGTCCATGTTGTAGCGCTCACGCGCCCTCTTGGCGTCGACGTCCTTGTACCGCTCGATCTCGCTGGCCAGCATCTTCTCGGGCACGTCCGTGACCCTCTCGACCAGCGCGGCGACGGCGCGGTCGCGGAGCGCCTCGTCGCGTTTGCCCTCCAGCCAAGACGCGATGTGCTTCCTGAGAAAGCCGCGCGCCGCCTCCTCGGAGTCCGCCTCGCCCCCGGTGATGTTCTTGAAAAACTCGGCGTCCTTCTCAGGGTAAGTCCACTCGCTGACCCCCTCGACCTTCGCCTCGTAGCGAACCGGCCTGTCCTCGGCGTTCTCGCGGCCAGATACGCGGAACTCGGCCACGCACTCGTCGCCAACGTTTTTGCCGAGGAGCACCGCCCTGACCTCCGGGCGCGTATCGAGCATGTTAAGCTCCGTGCCGCCCTGCGATATAAGCTCCCCGTCGTCGGAGTAGCGCGCCGTGTGCTGCACCTTGACCACGTCGCCCTCCCCGACTGGCCTGTCAACCGGCGCGGTCTTGCCCATCCTATTCAGCGCGTGCGCGATGGCCGAGGTGACCATATCCTCGGTCACCTCCACGCGCTTGCGCTCGAGCTCTATTTCCTCAAGGTTGGGCAGCTCGATCTCCGGCAGCACCTCGAATGTCAGCTCGACTACGAGGGGCTCGCCCTTGCCGACATGGACTAGCTTTATATCCGGCTTGTCCACCGGCACTAGGTCGTACTCGGCCGTCACGTCCTCGATGAGCTTGGGAATAAGCGCGTCGATGGCCTCCTCGTAAATGGCCTCCTTGGATAGGCGCATCTCCAGCACTCCGATCGGGACGTGCCCCTTGCGGAAGCCGGGTACGGAGACGCTCGCGGCCAGTTTTTTGAGCGAGACGCCCATAGCCGCGGCGAACTCCTCCGCGTCGAACTCCGCCTTGATGACGGCCTTGGTTGCCTCCTGCTGCAACAGCTCTGTTCTCATAAGTCGAATGCTCCTTAGTGGTGCTTAACTCGAAAAGGCGATTATATCACGGGGCAGCCCTGCCCAAGGCCTCCAGCCAGACTGCGACGGAGCTCTGCTCCGTCACGCCGTTCAGCCAGTCCGGTCTGCCGCCGCCCCGCGCCAAGAGCGCCGGGGATTTCTTGAGGAAGCCCGAGAGGTCAACCGGCACGTCCGCCCCGCGAAGCAGCAGGAACTGGGACGCGTCCGGCGCCGGCATCAGAGCCAGGCAGAACGAGTCCGCGTGCGCCGCGATCTGGCTCCTCGCATGGGCTGACACGAGCTCCTTGGGAAGCCCCGGCAGCACGGCGTAATACACCGTCCGCCCCCCGGCGCTAGCCTCATCCCATGGGATCGAGACGTACCGGGCGGCTCTGTCCAGCGTGTGGCTCAGCGCGGCGCCGTCGGCCCTCATGCGGTCGAAGACGGAGGCTAGCTTAGACGCCTCGCACCCCATCAGGCGAGCGGCGCGCAGGGCGGCCCTGGCGCACTCGACCCTCCGCGCCTCGTGAACGGTGAAGCGCACCTCCCAGTTGGGCGGCGAGCCGTTGAAGCCTGTCACGAGGAACGTCCCTATCTCGCCGGTGCGCCCGACGTGCTCCCCAGAGCATGCGGTGGCCGCGCCGCCTATGCTGACGACGCGGATGGAGTCGCTCTTTATGCGGTCCCACTTGGCCTTGAGGCCGGACATATTCATGGCCTCGGCCTTGGGCACCGTGGCGGCCTCGACTGGGACGTCGGCCCGGATGACCGAAAGAGTGCCGTCCTCGGCGGAGAAGAGCGAGTCCCATGTTATCTCGCCGCCGAAGCGGACGTAGACCGCGCTCTCCTCCGCGCCAAGGTTGATCTTGACCGTCTCAAGGCCGACGTTCTCGCTCTCCTGAAAGCGCGAGAATATGTGCTGCCCCGTGTGCATCCGCGCGAGGACGGACGCTGCTTCGCCCTTTTCTTTTTTCTCCTGCCCCGCGCCCAATCTCACTGCCTCTGGGCGTCGGCGGTGCTGTAGACTATCGTGCTGCCGAGCTGGGCAAGCTTCTTGGGCGAGTGCACCGCCTCGATGTAGCGCGCCGTGCCGCTCTTGCTCCTCATGCACAGCGACCACGTGTGGATGCTGTTGCCCATGTATGCCACGCCCTTGAGCAGAGCCCCGTCCGAAGCCCCGGTCGCGGCGAAGAAGACGTTGTCGCTCTTAACGAGGTCATCCATCGTGAAGACCGTGTGCTTGTCGATGCCGCGGGCCTTGGCGTTGTCCTCGTCCTCCTGGTTGCGGAAGTACGGCTTGCACTGCATGCCGCCTCCGAGGCACTTTATGGCGCAGGCGCTGATGACCGCCTCAGGCGACCCGCCCGAGCCGAGCAGCAGGTCTGCCGATCCGCCCATCCAGCACGTCATGAGCGAGCCGGCTATGTCTCCGTCCGTGATGAGGGAGATGCGCGCCCCGATTCGGACGAGCTCCTCCTTGATGTAGTCGTTGCGCGGGCGGTCTAGCAGCACGACTGTGACGTCCTCGACCGCCTTGCCCCTGGCCTTTGCCACGCGCCTGACGTTGACGTGTATGGGCGCCTCGATGTCTATGAAGTCCGCCGCGTCCGGGCCCGTCACGATCTTCTCCATGTAGAAGAGCTTGTCGGGGCCGAACATGCTGCCTCGGTCGGCGGCTGCGACGACGCTTATGGCTCCGCCACGCCCAAGGGCCATCGAGCGCGTGCCGTCTATGGGGTCAACGGCTATGTCTATCTCCGGCCCCTCGCCCGTGCCCAGCTTCTCGCCGTTGAAGAGCATCGGGGCCTCGTCCTTCTCGCCCTCGCCTATGACCACCACGCCGTTCATGTTGACGCTGTTGAGCATGAAGCGCATGGCCTCGACCGCGGCTCGGTCGACCTCGTTCTTGTTGTTGCGCCCCATCCAGCGCCCCGAAGCCATGACCGCCGCCTCGGTGCCCCTGACGAGCTCCAGAGCCAGGTTCTTATCCGACGCGAAAAGCGACATTTCTAACATCTCCTTTTCCCGTGTTGGAATGTGGTTAAGTCAGGCTATTGTATCCCTTGGAAGGGGGTTAAACAAGACGGCGGAGGTGAGCGGCAGTCGTTTTTAATGTATAATGGGGGCGTGACCAGATCGGTCGCCAATCAAACTCAATGAGGGGGAATCGCTGTGGCCATTGTAACGTGCAAGCTGTGCGGCAAGATATTTACGTCCGCGGGCGCCAAGGTCTGCCCCGAATGTTTCACAAAGCTCGACGGCCTCTACATGAGGGCCAGGGACGTCCTTCGCGACAATCCCAAGCTCGTTATGAACATCGAGGACCTGGCCGAGGCGATGAACGAGGAGCCGAAGTACATTCAGGCCCTGGTGGACATGGGGTACATGGAGCGCGACGCCGGCCTGAGCGCCAAGCTCCTCAAGACCCCGGAGAAGGAGAACCTCATCAAGGACCTCGAGAGGTCTTTGAACAAAATGAAGGAGTCGAGCGCCCAGCGGGACGCGGCGAAGAACGCGGCGCGCTCCTACGGCCAGCAGCGCTACGGTGAGTCGGGCAAGAGATAATGGACGCAGCGTCCCGCGCCCTTCACGTCGCCTTCTCGGCCATGCTGGGCGCGTGCCTCGGCTCTTTCCTGAACGTCGTAGCCCATCGGAGCGTCATAGGCCGCCCATGGTGGGGAGCAGAGAGGTCGGTCTGCGAAAACTGCGGGCGCGTCCTCACATTGTTCGAGCTGGTTCCAGTCGTTTCGTGGGTCGTCCTGAGGGGTAAGTGCCGGGGGTGCGGGGCTGCCTTTTCCCTGCGCTATCTCGCGGTCGAGCTTACCGGCGCGGTCATGGCCGGGGTTCTGGCGTGGCGCTGGGGGATAGGCTGGGCGTACCTTCTCTCGATGATCGCGGCCTTCGGGCTTTTCCTGAACTCCCTGACCGACTTCGAGACCGGGTACGTGTTCGACTCGTTCGCCGCGGTGATGGCCGCCGCCGGACTGATCGCCCGGGCGTTCGGCGGGTGGTGGGCTCTGCTCGACGGGCTCATCGGAGCAGCGGCTGGCTGGGGCGTAGTGGCCGTGATCATCCTGGCCAGCCGCGGCGGCATGGGCTGGGGGGACGCGTTCTTGATGGCCGGAGTAGGGGCGCTGCTGGGCTGGAAGATGGCCCTCATATCCTTCTACCTTGGCCTGATGTGCGGAGCGGTCGCCGCCGTGTGGCTGATGCTGCGCGGCAAGGTGAAGTGGGGCCGCCACGACGCAATCCCCCTAGTGCCCTACCTAGCCCTAGGCGGCCTCCTGACCCTGCTGTGGGGCCCCAGAATTTTGGCCTTCATGGGAAACATGTACATAGGCAAGCCCTTCAGAACGGACTGGCCGTTCTGAACCACTCCATGCCGTGATATAATTCACCTCAGGAGAGGCCCCTGAGCTTGTACTTCGTCAGGGTGAGACTGTCCGGGGCACATGGCCCCCCGAAAGGGGGTGGAAGCATGGAGAGAATCGTGAAACTTGCGAAATTAGCGCTAGCCTTTGCTAAGCTAGCGCTAATCTGCGCCGAACTGATTCGGCTCTTCAAAGCGTTCTAAAACTTCCGAAAGGACGTAAGTCCCTAAAAATGATTATGCCTCATCCCAACACGCTTGTCAAGCTATTTCTTCAGGTAATCCAACGGGTTCTTTGCCTCGCTGCCTACTCTGACCTCGAAGTGCAGGTGGTAGCCGGTGGTTGTTCCGGTGTTGCCTACCGCGCCGATCGTGGCTCCGGCCTTTACCACCGTGCCCTCCTTCACGGTCGTCGACGACATGTGGGCGTAGACCGTGGAGTAGTCGCGCCTGTGGTCGAGTATGACCACCTGGCCGTAGCCTCGCATCCACCCGACGAACAGCACCTCGCCAGTCGCAGCCGCCTTCACGGGCGTTCCCTTCGTCGCCGATATGTCGATTCCGGAGTGGAAGGACTTCGTGCGGAACACGGGGTGCACCCTCGTGCCGAACGGGCTGCTGATCTGGCCTCGGATCGGCCAGTCGAACATCGACCCGCGCCCCCTGGCGATCCTATCCGCCAGGTAGTCGCTGCCCTTCGTGCCATCCTCCGTCCTGCGGCGCTTCAACGTCACGATGGTCTCGCCGACGGCCTTCTGAGCCGCCTCCATCTCCTTGGCCACCTGCTCGGCCTTGGCTTTCTCGCGCCTCAGGTCATCCAAAAACTTGTTCGTCTCCTTGATGGTGGCGTTGTACTTGTCCCGCTCGCGCATGAGGGCCTTAGACTGCTGGTCCAGCCTCTCGCTGTGGTCTTCCAGCGTCTTTTTGGAGAGGGCTATCTCCATCTGCCTGTTCCTGAGCTGCGCAACCAGTTCCTTGTCGTGCTCCGAGAGCCTGCTCAGAAGGTACACGGAGTTGACGGCGTCGTGCATGCTTTCGGCGGACAGAATTATCGAGAGCTCCGAGGGCAGTCCGTACTTGTAAATGTCGACCATGCGCCTGGCCAAGCTGAGTTTGAGCTCCGCCAGCATGCGCTCGGAGGTCTTCATCTCCTCGTTCAGCTTGGCGATGGAGCTCTTGAGCTTCGCGGCCTGAAGCTCCAAAACCGCGATGTCCCGCCGCGTCTTCTCCGCGTCCTGGCGGTAGCGGTCAAGGCGGCTGAGCACGTCGTTCTCCTTGAGCTTCATGCGCTGAATGTTCTTGCGGTACTCGTTCAGCTTGAGGTCGAGCTCCATCCGATGGCGCTCCTCCTCGGCGATCTGGAAGTCGTAGTCTGGCTCGTAGGCCATAGCGGCCGAGCAAGGTCGACAGGGTAGGCAGGGTAGGCAAAACAGGCAGAGCAAAAACGCCGCCAGCGCGAACAGTGCCCCCGCAAGGGCTGATCTCATAGCGGCTTCATCGCGGCCCGCATGAAGCGCACGACTGCTATGTAGCTGCATATCCAGCCAAGCGTCGCGCCGAAGCCAACGAGCAGCAGGCTGAACTGCCTCAGCACGACCGCGTCCCCGACGAAGTTAAGGAAGGGCAGGCTGTTCTGCAAAAGGCGGATGCCGGGGAAGTACGCCGACATTATCCCGACTGTGGCTATGACCGAGCCCAGGAAGGCGAGCGCCGTCCCCTCCAGGACGAACGGCGTCGATATGTAGCCCCGCGTCGCCCCTATCAGGAACATTATCCCGATCTCCTCGCGCCGCGAGTAGAGCGAGATGTGGATCGTGTTGTACAGCACGAGGGAGGTGATCATTATAGATAATATGAACATCGCGAAGGCCGTCTTGAACGCGACGCGCGACAGAGTGGAGACGCGCTCGACCGCCAGGCCGGAGTACACCACGTCGTCCACCTCGCTCATGGCCATGAGGTCGCGCACGAGGCCCGGCACCGACGCGGCGTTTTTCACTCGCACCTCCACGCTCCATGGGAGCGGGTTCTCGCCCACGATGTCGAGCACGCGGGCCTGGCTGCCCATGCGCAGCTGGAGCTTCGACAGGGCGTCCTCCGGCGATATGAGCTGCATCGAGGCCACGGAGGGAATCTTCCTTACCGCCGCCGCGACCTGCTCCGCGTTGCCGTCCGCCTTCACGTAGACCTGAACCATCAGCTCGTTCTCCAGCCTTCGGAGCATGTTCTGGATGTTCAGCGAGAACAGCGTGGTCAGGCCGAGTATCCACATCATCACGGCGGCGGTCACGAGCGTCAAGGCGCCGAGCACCCAGTGCCGCATGAGCAGCCGGCCGGTGTCGCGGAGAATGTATCTAAAGGCTGTCATAGGAACCCTCGAACTCGTCCCGCACTATGACGCCCGCCTCGAGCTCTATGACGCGGCGGCGGTATGTGTCCACGATGTGCTGGTTGTGGGTGGACATGACGACCGTGACTCCAGCCGCGTTGACTCCCATCAGGAGCTTCATTATGTCGTCGGAGGTGCGCACGTCGAGGTTGCCTGTCGGCTCGTCGGCTATGAGGAGCGACGGCGAGTTCGCGAGGGCGCGGGCTATCGCCAGGCGCTGCTGCTCGCCGCCGGAGAGCTGCGGCGGCCTCATGTTCACCCTGCGCGACAGCCCGACCTGCTCGATGACCCTAGACGCCCTGTACTCCGCCATCTTGGGCGGTATGGACATGGCCTCCATGACGAAGCAGACGTTCTCGAAGACCGTGAGGTGCTGGATGAGCTTGAAGTCCTGAGCCACGAGCCCGACGTCCCTCCGATAGTATGGGATGTCGCCCGGCCTCATGCGACGGAGGTTCACGTCGCCGACGTAGACGACGCCCTTCGTGGGGAGGGCCTCGCGCGTTATCATGCGGAGCAGCGTCGACTTGCCCGACCCGGTCGTCCCTATGATGTAGACGAACTCCCCTTTTTCTATAAAGAGGTTTATGTTGTTCAGCGCCACGATGTCGGGCTTGAAGACCTTCCTGACGCCGGAAAATTTTATCTTCATGCAGTCCTTCACTTCCCAGCCGGCCCGAATAAAAAACAAACCCGAGTCGGGGCCTAGGGAACACCTGCCCCCTCTCTGACCCCGGAGAAGCGCCGGCGAGATGAGTATACAGTAGAAAGCCCGCTTTGGATATAATCCCCTGCGGGGTCATGACTCCAATAGACCAAAAGGAGATTCCGATTTGAAATGTCAGCACGAACCCGGTTCAAAACGCTGCTGAAAAGCGCCGCCCAGAGCGCCCTGCCCGAGCCTCTCTACGCGCAGCTGAGCATCGTCTACCACCACGGTCTGGCGGGCCTTGCGCACGTGTACGCGCAGAAGCGCGTGGGTGCCCCTCCCGCGGACATCCCCCAGGACAAGCGCGGGGAGTTCACGATGGGCGGCACAGTGCCAGTCCTGTACTGGTACCTAGACGACAGGGCGTTCTGCCCCGTGTACAACTCGAAGGAGACGTACGAGGCGGTCTTCGCGCAGCTCGACGCTGGGACGTTCGAGTACTACGGCAAGGAGGGGCTCTCGTTCTACGGAGCTCTCTCCCGCTACGGTCTGGCGGGCAAGACGGTTCTGGTCTTCGGGCTGGCGGGGTGCAACTGCGAGGCCATGGCCGTCTGGAAGGGGGCGGAGCTGGTCTACGTGGTCGACTACAACAAGCCGAAATGCGAGCACGAGAGGGTCACAGTCCTGTCCATGGAGGAGTTTCGGGCCGGCGGCGTGAAGGTCGACGCGGCGTTCTCGTTCTCGTCCTTCGAGCACGACGGCCTCGGGCGCTACGGCGACCCGGTGTCGCCCGACGCGGACATCAGCGCCATGAAGCTGGCCAGAGATGTGGTCAAGCCCGGCGGCCTGATGTTCTTCGGCGTGCCGCTGGGAAGCGACTGCCTCGTCTGGAACGCACACAGGGTATACGGAAGAAAGCGGCTGCCCCTCATGCTGGACGGCTGGACGGTCGAGGACGCCTACTACTTCAACGACATGGACGATATTTTAGGCGGCGAGCTGGGAGCATACCGCCAGCCCCTGCTGGTTCTGAAAAACGAGCGCCCAAAGAGGGAGGCAGTCCTCGCCAAACTAGAGAGAGAGAGAGAGAGAGAGAGAGAGAGAGAGCTTTTGCTGGGCTCCTCGTATTTTACTCGATGTGCTGGCCGCGCAGCTTGATGGCCTTTGATCGACGTCGCGTTTGACTCCGTTGGCCGCGCCGACGTCCTGCTCGCGGAGAAGCTCGGCGTGACCCGCTCGTTCGCGCGGAGGCTGATCGACGAGGGGAACGTGTCCTGGGCGCGCGGCACGGGAACAGTCGTCCCCGCACTGAAGCCGTCGCGGGCGGTCGGGCCTGGGGACGTCTTCTCCGTTCTCATGCCGCCCGTCGAGGCGCTGGAGCTCGAGCCCGAGGACGTGCCGTTCGACGTCGTCTACGAGGACGACTTCCTGCTCGTCGTGAACAAGCCGGCCGGCCTGGTGGTTCACCCGTCGCCGGGGCACTGGCGCGGCACGCTGGTGCACGGGCTGCTGTTCCGCTACCCGGACATGGGGCCGTTCAACAACGTCGCGAGGCCAGGCATCGTCCACAGGCTGGACGCCGGCACGTCGGGGCTGATGATCGTCGCGCGGAGGCAGGAGGTTCTGGAGGCGCTCCAGCGTGACTTCCGCGACAGGCGGATCGAGAAAAAATACCTCGCACTCGTCAGCGGGAGGTTCTCAAATGTGACAGGGGTTCTTGAGGGGCCTATCGGCAGGCATCCAACCAACCGCCTGAAGATGGCCGTCTCAGACGACGGACGCGACGCCGCGACGGCTTACCGCGTCCTATGGGAGAAGGCCGGCGCGTCCCTCGTGGCATGCGGCCTGCTCACCGGCCGGACGCACCAGATACGCGTGCACATGGCGGCGGCGGGGCACCCGATCGTCGGCGACACCCTGTACGGGGGGGCACCTTCGCCGCGCGTCTTCCTTCACTCGTGGCGCCTGTCGTTCGTCCACCCGGCGACCGGAGAGGCGGTGCGCTGCGTGTGCCCGCTGCCGGAGGAGCTGTCGGCCATCCTGAGGCGAATCAACTCGGGGCCGGCTGACCCTGCCGCTGTGCCCAGTTCTTAATACTCTTCCATCTATAGTTTACCGTTCCCTTTGTGACCGGGGGCGAGAGCAGGCGGCCAAGCTCCGAGAGGGTGGCGGAGGGGCGCTCCAGCCGAAGCGCGGCCAGCTCCCTAAGCTTTGCCGGGAGCGACGGCAGCAATCCGGCGTCGCGGAGCCGCTCGGCCAAATCCGTCTGGGCCTGCGCTGCTTCTACTGACTTGCCTATGTTCGCCGTGTCACAGTTTCTAGCCCTGTTGGCCTGGGCGCGCGCCACCCGTATGACCGCTCTGTCCTCGAGCATCAGGGCCGACGACGCCAGGCCCATTCCGTTCAGGAACGTCACGATGTCCTGCTGGTCGCGTATCAGTATCTCAGTGGCGTCGCCGCTCCTGGCCGGCCTGCTCCCGTACCGGATTGCGGACATGTCAAGAAAAGCCGCCACGCGAGGCGCTGTACGCCTGATCCGCATCGCGGCGCAGTACCCGGCCTTTGGGACGTATAGCGATCCCGTGACGCCCCACGCTCCCCTGAGCCAGTCCCAGTTCACCGGATAACCGCCGAGCTCTTCGCGCAAGTCTGGGGGGACGGATACGCTGACGCGGCCGTCTGACGCCGGTACGTGAAAATTCAGCTGGTTTCCCGAATCTATTCGTGACGCCCGCCACAGCCTCGAAAGGCGCCTGACCACGAAGAGCCGCGAGCCCCCAACCAGAGCTGCTCCGTCCCTCTCTCGGACGGGGGCGCACGACAGAACTCCGGCGATCTCGAACGAGGCGGCTCGCTCGCTCTCTATGGGCAAAGCCGACCACTCGTCCCACATCGCGGCGGCTAGAGAACTCATGAGTAGCCTATTAGCCCCCTAGTTCCCGGCATAGCCGAACTAGGCGCTCGGCTAGGCGCGACGGGTCGTGCCTCAGGAGGTTCGCGTCCGTCCCTGCCATCGGGAGCTCCAGTATCTTGCAGCCCATCCTCTCTATCCTGAGCCTGCCCTTCCCGTCGAGGTAGAGCGGCACGGCGCCGTCCATGAGGTAGCGCGCTGCGAGGGCCTCGGGCAGGGATTCGGTGTTGACCGCGACGTAGTCCGGCGCCGAACCGAGGGCCGCGGCCACCCACTCGACGTGCCGCGCGACGTCCATCCCGTCGGTTTCGCCTGGCTGGGTCATGAGGTTGCACACGTAGACCTTGGGGGCGCGCGCCTCGCGGAGCTTTTTGGCGAACTCCGGCAGCAGCAGGTTCGGCAGGACGCTCGTGAGCAGGCTGCCAGGCCCCAGCACGATGAGCTCGGCCTCGTCGACGGCCTTCAGCACGTCGGGGAGCGGCTTGGCTCCCTTAGGCTCTATCCATATGCCCTTGAGCGAGCGCCCGTTGGCCGAGATGCCGAGCTCCCCCCTGACCTTCGCGCCGTTTTCGAGGACGCCGGCAAGGGTGATGGCCTCGGTCGTCACGGGAAGCACCTTCCCCCTTATGGCCAGGAGGTGGTTCATCTGCTCGACCGCGACGCTGAAGTCCCCGCACATCTCGGACACGGCGAGGAGCAGCAGGTTCCCCAAGCTGTGCCCTGCCAGCTCGCCTCTGTCGAAGCGGAAGTCCAGAAGGCGCCTCAGGGCGTTGTCGTTCTCGGCGAGGGCCACGATACAGTTCCTGACGTCGCCAGGCGGCAGGACGCCCCACTCGGTGCGGAGCCTTCCGGAGCTCCCGCCCTCGTCTGTGACCGCGACAACCGCCGTTATGTTCCGCGTGAAGCGCTTCAGGCCGCGGAGGATGGTCGAAAGCCCCGTCCCTCCCCCCACCGCGACTATCGACGGCCCGCCGGAAAGCCGCATGGCGGACGCGTTCCTGAACGGGTCGCGGGAGCCAGCCACGCCCAGCCTGAGCGGCCCGCGCCTCCAGACTCCGAAGACGGCGGACAAAAAGAACGCCGTGAACATCCCGATGATCAGCCCGAGAGCCATCCCCCCGCTCATCGGCGCCACATATCCCTGTGCACGACCTCGACCCCGCCCGGCGCGTCCCTGTAGCGCTCGGCGAGCCGCTCGACCACGGCCACAGACCTGTGCCGCCCGCCCGTGCACCCGATCGCGATGTGGAGCCGCGGCCTGCCAGGGACGGTCGTCCCCTTGGAGTAACGGCGCACGACGAGGTCGAGGAACGCTGCGCAGGCGGCGAAGAACTCCTCGGTCTCGTCGAAGGCCTCAATGTAGCTCCTGACAGGTTCGTCGAGGCCGGAAAGGTCTTTAAGCTCGGCGACGTAAAAGGGGTTCGGAAGAAACCGAACGTCGATGACGTAGTTGGCGTCCTCAGGCACCCCGTACTTAAATCCGAAGGACGATAGAAGCAGCGCGCTCATGCGTCAATACCTCCGTTGGGGCATTAGGCCCCGAGGGATTATACTTTGTTTCTGGTGTAGAATTCATGGCGGAGGCGGAGATGAAACATGACGCGGACATTATTAATAGATGAATATTACATGCACCGCGCCCTCTCTCTGGCCTGGAGGGGGCGCACGTCCCCCAACCCGCGGGTCGGCTGCGTGATCGTGAAGGACGGCACGGTGGTCGGCGAGGGCTGGCACAAGGCGCGGGGCTGCCCTCACGCCGAGGTCGAGGCCATCGGCAATGCGCCAGAGGACGACCTTCGCGGCGCGACGGCCTACGTTACGCTTGAGCCCTGCTCCCACTACGGCCTGACGCCCCCCTGCGCCCCGCGCCTCGCCGAGGCCGGCATAAGGCGCGTAGTAGCCGGCTGCCTAGACCCAGACCCGCGCGTCTCCGGCAGGGGCGTCAAGATCCTGCAGGACGCCGGAGTGGAGGTGTCGATCCCCTGCCTAGAAGCGGAGTGCAGGTGGATCAACCGCGGCTTCATCAAAAGCCAGACCCTAGGGAGGCCATGGGTGACACTGAAGGCCGCGGCGGGCCTCGACGGCAAACTGGCGCTGCCGAACGGGGCCAGCAAGTGGATAACCGGCGCCTCCGCGAGAACGGCGGCGCAGCTCATGAGGGCCGAGCACGACGCCGTGCTGGTCGGAGCAGGGACGGTCTTGGCCGACAACCCAAAGCTGACGGTCAGGGACGCACCAGGCGAATCCCCCATACGGGTCGTGCTGGACGCGCATAACTCGATCCCGCCCGACGCGGCAGTGCGGCCATGCCTGATAATGGGCGGCGAGTTAACGTCGGTGCTCAGCGATCTGAATGATCGCGGGATACGGTCTGTTCTTGTCGAGGGCGGGGCAAAAGTGCTGTCCTCGTTCATCGAGGCCAAGTTATGCGACTCGCTGGCGCTGTTCCGCGCGGCGTCAGTTATGGGCAGCGGCCCGTCGTTCGCCGACGGAGTAGTTATTGATAGCATGGGGAGCGCAGTGCGCCTCCGAAACACTCGCTGCCGAAGAATCGGAGAAGATTTTCTCATTGAAGGGACGTTTGACTGGTGTTCACAGGATTGATAGAGGCAGTAGGGGTAGTGAAGCGCGTACAGAAAACAAGCGACGTCTACCTGCTGTCCATCGAGTGCCCCAGCTTCGCCGGCTCGCTTGGGGAACCAGTTCCCCTTGCGCTTGGCCAGTCCGTCGCGGTGAGCGGGGTGTGCCTCACAGTCACCGGGCTGCCGGCAGGTTTGCTGTTCGAGGTCGAGATGATGCCTGAGACCGCCGAGCGAACCCGCCCCTTCGCCGCCGGAGAGCAGGTGAACCTGGAGCGGGCCATGAGGGCCGACGGGCGCTTCGACGGGCACATCGTGCAGGGCCACGTGGACGGGGCGGCGTACCTGGAGCACATGTCGCGCTCAGGGAGGACGGCTGTGGCGCACTTCCGAACCACACGCGACGCTGCGCGCCTCATCGTGCCCAAGGGCTCCGTCGCGCTGGACGGGGTGAGCCTAACCGTCATCGATGCCTCAAATGCCGCGTTCTCGGTCGGGCTTATACCTGCCACGCTCGAACGCTGCACGCTAGGCCGGCTTCGGCGCGGCGACCGCGTCAACCTGGAGACAGACGTGATAGGCCGATATGTAGAGCGCATGATTGCGAGGCAAAATAACCTAACTATGGAGGAGCTGCGTGAACTTGGATACTAACTTCGCCACGGTCGAGGAGGCCGTTGAGGACATAAGGGAGGGCCGCATCGTTCTAGTCGTGGACGACGAGGCGAGGGAGAACGAGGGCGACATGGTCATAGCGGCGGTTCACGCGACGGCCGACAAGATAAACTTCATGGCTCGTCAAGCGCGCGGCCTGATATGCGCGCCCATCGCCGGCGACATAGCCAGGAGGCTAGCGCTCCACCCAATGACCCAGCAGGGAACGGATCGGCACGGCACGGCGTTTCTGGTCTCGGTGGACGCCAAGGAGGGCGTGACGACCGGCATATCGGCGGAGGACAGGGCGAAGTCCGCGCGTCTTTTGGCCGAACCCGACTCAAAGCCGGACGATTTTTTCCGCCCTGGCCATATATTCCCCCTAGAGGCGCGGCGCGGCGGCGTGCTGAAGCGCGCAGGCCACACCGAGGCCGCCGTTGACCTGGCGCGCCTGGCCGGACTGCCGAGCGCCGGCGTCATATGCGAGGTGATGAACGACGACGGCACTATGGCCCGCCTCCCGGAGCTGGCCGCCATAGCCGAGAAGTACGGGATGAAGCTGCTCACGGTGAAAGACCTCATAGCCTGGCGAGTCGCCCGCGAGAAGCTGGTCGAGGAGATCGTGGCGGTGAACCTCCCGACCGAGTACGGCAGCTTCCGCGTCCACGCCTACCGAAGCGAGTTGGACGACGGAGAGCGGATTCACCTTGCCCTAGTCAAAGGGGATGTGAACGGAATAGACGGAGTCCTTGTGAGAGTCCACAGCGAATGCCTAACTGGGGACGTGTTCGGCTCGCTTCGATGCGACTGCGGCGCGCAACTTCACTCGGCCATGAGGATGATCGACCGCGAGGGGGCAGGGGTGCTGCTCTACATGAGGCAGGAGGGCCGCGGCATAGGCATAGTTGACAAGCTGAGGGCGTACAAGCTTCAGGAGGAGGGCATGGACACGGTGGACGCGAACCTCGCCCTGGGCTACGCCCCTGACCTGAGGGACTACGGCGTCGGGGCTCAGATACTCATGGACTTGGGCCTCAGGCGCATCAGGCTGCTGACGAACAACCCGCAGAAGGTCATAGGTCTGGAGGGCTACGGCATACACATAATCGAGCGGGTTCCGATAGTGATGGAGCCCAACGAGTACAACGAGGGCTACATGAGGACTAAGGAGAAGCGCATGGGCCACCTGCTGAGGTAGAGCCAGTGCGGGCCATGCCCATAATCAAAGGCGCCGGCCACTCTCGGCCAGCGCCGCAATGGTCGTTTGCTCGGCTCTTCGCCCTGCCCCTACGCTCGCGATACGGGGCATTGAAGCCCATGAATAGGGCGTCTACAGCGCTAAACAGCCCCTAAGTCCTTGCCGTTGCTCGAACTTCGACGATGATTCAGAAGGTCTATTATAAGACACCGTCCCGGCCACCCCAATTTACTGACTTCGAGGAGTGTACACCCGATCCGTAAAAAACGCAACCCCTTCCGTCGAGTTTCTAGCTTTCTTTTCCGAGCTGTCCCAACGGCGCGGGCCGGGACCCCTCCCCTACTCCTGGGGTGGGTAGGGGTAAAAATCGATGTCCGCGATTTTAGGGCTCCCGGCGGTGTCATACAAATCCCGTCACTTCGATTCTCTAAAGTTCGGGTCTGGCCCTAGGGAATAGGGCATGTCTTATAATAGACCTTGTGGATCATCTGCAAAGCCTCGGCCATCCCACAGAACGGGGGTTTTGACGTATGAACAAGTCGTTGTCCGAGGACTTCATAGCGCTCTGCCAACGCGGGACGCCTAAGGAGGTTCGGAAGGCCATAGACGCCGGGGTCGACGTCAACGCGAAGGACGAGGATGGCCTAACGCCGTTGATGTACGCCGTCAGGGACAGCGGCGACCCTGAGGTTGTCTCCGCCCTGCTCAAAGCCGGGGCGGACGTCAACGCGAAGGATAACACCGGCAGGACGCCCCTGACGTACGCCAACACTTCTGGCGTGATCCACGTCTTGCTCGGGGCCGGAGCAGAGGTCGACGCGAGGGACGAGGAGGGCAATACGCCTTTGATGCACGCCTGCGATCCTTTCGATCCGGATGCTCCGTTCGGATATGCCGAATTTAGCGACCCTGAGGTTGTCTCCGCCCTGCTCAAAGGCGGGGCCGACGTCAACGCTAAGAACATTTACGGCTGGACGCCCTTGATGTGCGCCGCATGGGAGGTCGCAAACCACTTCGAGGTGATCTCCATCCTGCTCAAGGCGGGGGCCGACGTCAACACGAAAAGCGTGTACGGCGAAACGGCCTTGATGGGGGCTGCCAAATACGCCAGCAACCCTGAGGTCATTTCGGCCATGCTCAAGGTCGGAGCCGACGTCAACGCGAGGGCAAGCGACGACCTCTTTTCCTCATGGGCCGGCTTGACGCCCTTGATGCACGCCGCGGATACCGAGCGGTACCATGACAGCAACTTCTGCGAAGTCGGCGACTACGAGTATTACGTGTCCGAAGACGTCGGGGCTTTCGGCGTCACGGTCAAGATTATCTCCGCCCTGATCAACGCCGGGGCCGACGTCAACGCGAAGGACAGCAGCGGCAGGACGCCTTTGATGCACGTCGCGCTCAACGACAGCAGCCCCACCGTAGCGGAGCTTGACGCCGAGGCCGATGGCGAGGGCGACAGGATGCCGCCTATAGACGCCACTCACATCCGCCGCGTTAGTCCTGATTGCTACCTTGAAGAGGTCACGAGGGTGATTTCCGCCTTGCTCAACGCCGGGGCCGACGCCAGCGCCAAGGACAACGACGGGCACGACGCCCTGTTCTACGCCACTAAGAACGAGGCATTGAAGGACACGTCCGTCATCGCTGTGCTGCGGGCAGCGGCTTCGGAGCGGGCGTAGTGAGTCCGGGGAGCGGCGAGCTCCCCGGCATGGTCTTTTTTATAGGAGGTGTGGTTATGGAGCTCGTCGATGCTATTAAGAGCATTGCAACGAAGTACAGCAGGCTCAAGAGCAATATTCAGACGGAAGCGGCAACGAAAAACGCGCTGATCAGGCCATTTATTGAGGCGCTTGGGTATGACTGTTCCGACCCGTCTGAGGTGGTGCCGGAATTCACGGCGGATGTGGGCACCAAGAAGGGCGAGAAGGTAGACTACGCCATCATGAAGGATGGCAAGCCTATCATGCTTATAGAGGCTAAGTGGTCTGGCGAACCGCTGAATGAGGACAAACAGGACCAGCTTTTGCGGTATTTTTCCGCTGTATCCTCACAGCGTGCCGCTGCCGATGGAACTATTGTCGGTATCCTTACTAACGGCTACGAGTATCGTTTTTACACGGCCCTCGACCAGCAAAACATTATGGACCGGCGGCCATTTTTGAAGTTCAGCATCGACAACGTCAGCGACCTAGTGGCCAAGGAGCTAAAGAAGTTCGCTAAGACGGCGTTCAACATAGACGAGATTCTTTCTACTGCCGAGGAGTTGAAGTACACCGGCGTCATGAAAGATTATCTGGGTGCTCAGCTTCAAGACCCGACGGATGAATTTGTTGAGTTTATGACTCGGCAAGTTCGTGAGCCAGGCAGCAGGTTTACCGTGAATATTCGGGTCAAGTTCAAGGGGATCGTCAAGAAGTCGTTTTCGCAGTTCATCAGCGACCGCGCCAACGACCTCTTGGACGCGGCGAAGGAGAAACAGGAGGAGCAGGAGGCCTTGGCAAGCGACGCAGCGCCGCCTGAGAAGGCGCAAGAGGCCGTGGACGACAAGGACAAAGTCGACATTACGCAGGATGACATCGATGGCCACAACATCGTTCGGGCCATCCTGTGCAAGACGGTTGACGTTAAGCGTGTTGTCACTAGGGACACCACAGGCTATCGCAACGTCTTCTTTGATGGCAACCAGCGGAAGCCGCTGTGCCGATTCTACTTTAAGAACTCGGCCAAAAAAGTCCTGTGGGCATTTGAGACCAGCGGGACTGGCGGGAATTGGGTTAGACACCCCATCGGTGAACTGAGCGATATTTACGGATTCGCCGATAAGTTCATCGCTGCGGCTGAGAGCTATCTCAAGGGCAACTATTCGGGCAAGGGCAGCCGTGGTTCGTCCGAGCCGTCGCCTGAGGAGTAGGAAGGTGTTGTAGCTATGAATTTGGCAGATGCAAGTCTTGATGTGCGCAAAGGAACCGTGGGCGACATCTTGAAGACTTACCGTTTCGTCATTCCGGATTACCAACGTGAATACGCTTGGGAATACGAAGAGTGCGATGCTCTTTGGGACGACATAGTCGAGCTCAGTAGAGGCAGCGACACAAAGGACGAAGATGAAACCGAGCAAGAGCATTTTCTCGGCACGATCGTAGTCAGCAAAGCCGGCGGCAATGTCTGGAAGATTGTTGACGGCCAGCAGAGGATTACGTCGTTTTTTCTCATGCTTCGGATGTTTTACAAGAAGCTGGAAGAGATGAGCGATAACCTTACAGCTGTTGCGAAACTGAAACAGGATATAGCGTCCTGTATTTGGGGTGTTGATCGGAGATCGGGGGCAGTCTCCGACCGGAGCAAGGCACGTATCGTCTCAAAGGCCGTGTCGGATAAGCAACAAGAGATACTCGCTAACATACTGTGCACCGGCGAGGCAGACAGCAAAGCTCAGGACAACTACTCGAGGAACTACCTCCATTTCCGAAAGCGTTGCGACGAACTTGTGAAGGCTTCATTCCGCTGGGATGATATTTGCGATGCTATTTTGAACCAATGCGTTGTTCTACCTGTCATATGCGGGTCAGAAGATACGGCGTTTACCATTTTTCACACGCTAAACGATCGAGGAAGGCCACTAGCTGATTCTGACATCTTCAGAGCGCGTATATACGGCTTTCTGAGGAAAGAAACAATCGAACAGCGCGAGGCTTTCAATGATGCATGGGAGCAGCTCTCCGATACGTGTAGATCAGTGTCGTTCTACCTCAAAGATTTTACTATAGACGACGTATTCCACTACTACATGCACGTTCTTCGTGCTAGCAAAGGCATCATGGATAGCACTGTTCTTGGTTTGCGTAAATTTTACACGTCCGATAAATGCGCAAACCTGAAAGCACCTAGCCTGATGGACGACATTACGGCGCTCGCCAACTTCTGGCGACACGTTTACGATGGCAGCTCTCCTGACAAAGATGAGGGCTACTCTATTTCGCTCCGTGCACGGAAATATCTCCACTGCTTTTCTTTCTACCCTAACTACCTATGGAGACTTGTGGTGAGCGTATTTTTCATAAAGCATATGCGCACCAGTTCCGATGGACAGTTTTGCTTCTTTTTGGAGAAGCTGCTGGCTTTCATGTGTTGGGCATACGTCGAAAAACGCGGCGTCGGTCTTAGAGGCGAGGTAGTAAAACTGTGTGTCGAGGTATGGAACAGTGGCACTCTAGATATTACTAACCACATTCCTAAGGATGAAATGCTTAGCGAGTGCAGTAAGCCTAGCTCGAAGCTAGACAAGATATTCCTGCTTCTCCATGCGTATCTCAACAAGAAGCAGAAGACTTTGCTCCCGCCGTCCACGATCGAGCACATCCTTCCTAAGAAGTGGAAGTCGGCCAACTACAAAGGCTGGAGCCATGAAAATGCTGAGGCCTCGCTGGAGCTTTTCGGAAACAAGGTGCTTATCGAGAAGCCGCTGAACATCCAGGCTGGCAACGGCTTTTTCGCGGAGAAGCAAAAGAAATACAAAGACTCCGCGATAGCCGACGTTCTTGACTTGTCCAAGCAGAAGACCGACGACGAGGGCAACTGGCTCAAGGCGGACATCGACGCGCGCGACCGGAAGTTCATACGCCTGCTGACGAAGTTCTTCAAGGGCGAGGAGAGCATACCGGCATAGGGGGACGTAGTCCACGGATGCCACGGGCCGGGGAAGACGCGATGAGCGCCTTCCCAAAATATTAAGGAGGAATTAGCATGTCGATTTTGCGCAGGTTGTTTTTGGCGGCGATTTGCGTGGCGTTCTTGGGGACGGCTTGGGGGCTCTCGGCTCCGGCACTGGCGGCTTCTAAGACTAAGACTAAGACCGCCTCCATCGTCTCCAAGGCTGAGGCGTTTCTGAAGTTGTGCGTTACGGGTACTTCCGAGGACGTCAGGGCGGCTATTGCGGCGGGTGCCGACGTCAACGCGAAGGACAAGGATGGCGTGACAGCCTTGATTTACGCTGCCGAGGGCAACAACCCCGAGGTGTTAACCGTCCTGATTGAGGCTGGTGCAGACGTCAACGCGAAGGCCAAGAACGGCGCGACTGCCTTGGCGTGTGCCGCCCTCTTCAACAGCAACCCTGAGGTGATCTCCGTCCTCGTCAAGGCCGGGGCGGACGTCAACGCGAAGGACGATGAGGGCTGGACAGTCTTGCTGCACGCTGCAGAGTCTAAGGTCAATGCAAAAGGTAAGACTGAAGTGCTTCTGGAGGCTGGCGCAAATGTCTTGAGCAAGACCAATGATGGCAGTACTATCCTTGATATTGCCAAATACAATAAGACGCTCAAAGGCACGCCATTCATCGGTGAGCTAACAAAGATATACGAGGCCGCTCTTGCCAAGGCCCCGAAGACTTTCACGGTCGACCAGATACTCGACCGGCTTAAGCAGAACACGCCTAGGTTTAGGAACGACTTCAAGAAGGCCGGGAATATCAACATCGTTGGCGTAGTCGAGAGCATCAACGAGATCGGCGGACATATCACGCTGGTGCTTAAGCGTTCTAGCGGCGTGTCGTCTGAGAACGTGAGCATAACCGTGCCGGAGCCCTACCGTGATTGGTCGATCGGCCTTGACGCCGGTGAGGAGGTCAAAGTCACGGTCTTTTTTACGGATACGATCTTGATGGGCGCCCCGGTCTTCAAAATGGCCGATCAGCAGGTCGAGTAAATTTCGATCGTGTTTCGTCCGATTCGTCGCACGAAGAGGGGCGAAACGGCGTAGCACTCAAAAGCCGTGGAGCTCCTCACGGCTTTTCTCTTATCCCTTGCGCATGCCCCCACGGAATGGCACCAGCCCCGCGCCGCCAGGGCAGCCCGAAAAAGAACGCCGAAAATTCGACCCAGAGTCTGGTACTTTGTGCGGAGCGGGTGTATCATCTCCAACGTCAATCCAACACGGGGCCGAGGCGCTGCCCCCATGGAGCGACTGAACGCTTGGCTCAAGCGGATAAGGGCGGCGGGACAGCGTTGTATGCGTCCTGCCTCCGTTCGGGTAGCGGGGCGGAAGTGCGCGCCCACGGAGAAGGAGGAACTGGCATGTTGAGTTTGCGCGGGGTGTTTTGGGCGGGGATTTGCGCGGTGTTCTTGTCCACAGGGGTCTGCCGAGGGACGGCAGCACTCGCCGCCTCAGCGGAAGAGGCGTTTTGGAGGGCGTGCTCCAGCGGCACCCCAAGGGACGTCAGAGCAGCCATTGAGGCCGGGGCAGACGTCAACGCTAAAGACGAAGAGGACTGGACAGGCCTGATGCTCGCCGCCAGGTACAACGGCAACCCTGAGGTGCTGTCAGTCCTGATTAAAGCCGGCGCAGACCCCAACGCCACCAAGCAGGACGGCATGTCCGCCTTGATGCTCGCCGCCTGTGGCAACAGCAACCCGAAGGCGCTATCCGTCTTGATTGACTCCGGCGCCGACGTCAACGCTAGGGACAATGACAGATGGACGGCCCTGATGTGCGCCGCCAGGTACAACGGCAACCCTGAGGCGCTGTCAGTTTTGATTGACTCCGGCGCCGACCTCGGAGCGAAGGACAAGAAGAACAGCGCGACGGCTTTGATGCACGCCGCCTCGGGCAGCAGCAGCCCTGAGGTGCTGTCAGTTTTGATTGACTCCGGCGCCGACGTCAACGAGAAAGACAAAGACGGCTGGACGGCCTTGATGTACGCCGCCATGAACAACAGCAGCGTTAAGGTGCTGTCCGTCTTGATTAACTTTGGGGCTGACGTGGGCATTAAGAGCACAAGTGGCATGACTGCCCTGATATGCGCCGCCCAGTACAACAGCAGCCCTGCGGTGCTATCCGCCTTGATTGACGCTGGTGCCGACGTAAACGCTAAGCGTAAGACCGGCGCGACGGCCCTGATGCTTGCCGCCGAGCACAACAGCAACCCTGAGGTGATCCCCATCCTGCTCAATGCCGGCGCCGACCCCAAGGCGCGGGACTACGACGGTGACGGCGTCCTTTCCTACGCAACCAAGAACAAGGCCTTGAAGGGCACCCCCACCCTGGCCCAGTTGATAAAGGCCGTAAATCGCTAGCCGACGTCGACGCGCGCGGCCGGGAGTTCATACGCCTGCTGACGAGGTTCCTCAGGGGCGAGGCTGGCGTGCCGGCGCAAGGGAACGCAGTCCGCGGACGCCGCAGGCACGGGGAGGGTGCGATGAACGCCTTTCCCGAATATAGTAGGATGGGTTAGTATGGCGAGTTTGCGCAGGGTGGCTTTGGCGGGGATTTGCGCGGTGCTCTTTGGGACGGCGGCGCTGGGTGCCTACGACAATGAGGCGTTTTTGAAGCTGTGCGCTGCGGGCGCCCCGGAGGACGTCAGGGCGGCCATCGAGGCCGGGGCCGACGTCAACGCGAAGGACAAGGACGGACGGACGGCCTTAATGGACGCCGCCATGAGCAACCGCAACCCTGAGGTGATCTCCGTCCTCGTCAAGGCCGGGGCCGACGTCAACGCGAAGAGCAGGGCCGGACGGACGGCCTTGATGATCGCCGCTAGGTACAGCGGCAGCCCTGATGTGCTCTCCGCCTTGATTGAGGCCGGGGCAGACGTCAGCGCGAAGGACAAGGACGGCTGGACGGCCTTGATGGACGCCGCCATGAGCAACCGCAACCCCAAGGTGCTATCCGTCTTGATTGAGGCCGGGGCCGACGTCAGCGCTAAGATCGAGGGCGGCGAGATGGCCGGCGCTACGGCCTTGCTGTTCGCCGCCTTGAACAACAACAGCCCTGAGGTGATCTCCGCCTTGCTGAAAGCCGGCGCCGACGTCAACGCGAAGCTCGATGACGGTGCGACGGCCTTGCTGTTCGCCGCTCACTTCAACAGCAAGCCTAAGGTGATCTCCGCCTTGATTAAGGCCGGTGCCGACCTCAACGCGAAGGGCAAGGACGACTGGACGGCATTGATGCACGCCGCCAAGTTCAACGGCAACCCTGAGGTGATCTCCATCTTGCTTAAGGCTGGTGCCGACGTAAACGCAAAGAACCATAACGACCGGACGGCCTTGATGCTCGCCGCCCAGTCCAACGGCAACCCTGAGGTGTTCTCCGTCTTGATTAAAGCCGGTGCCGACGTAAACGCGAAGGACAAGGACGGCGTGACAGCCTTGATGTTCGCCGCAATGCAAAACAGCAGCCCTGAGGTGATCTCCGCCCTGCTCAAGGCCGGTTCCGACCCCAAGGCGCGGGACTACGGCAGCGAGGACGTCCTGTCTTACGCAGCACAAAACAAGGCGTTGATAGACACCCCCGTCCTGGACGAGCTGATAGAGGCCGTGAACCGCTAGCTGGCGCAGCTGAACGCAGTCCACGGACGCCACGGGGTAGGATTAGGGGAAGCGTCCTGACTCAGGGGATCATATTGATTTTTTCATACTCGGTGTGTTAGAATACGAAATGAGGGGTGGGTGGTCTGCCGAAGTAGTCCGCAAACGCCACATGCCCGCGTACGGGAGTGGTTAGCATGCTGAGTTTGCGTAGGTTGTTTTTAGGGGGGATTTGTATGGGTTTTTTTGGGGCAGCAGCGGCCAGCTACGATAATAATAAGCTTTGGACGTTCTCCTCCAGCGGCACCCTCGAGGATGTTAAAGCGGCTATCGATGCCGGGGCCGACGTCAACGCGAGGGGCAGGCGCGGCATGACAGCGTTGATGTGGGCAGCCGGCTTCAACGGCGACCCTAAGGTTAGCTCCGCCCTGATCGATGCCGGGGCAGACCTCGAAGCTAGGGGCGACGACGGTGCGACAGCCTTGGTGGACGCCGCCAGGTTCAACAGCAACCCTGAGGTGATCTCCGTCCTGCTCAAGGCCGGGGCGGACGTCAACGCTGAGGACAAGTACGGCTGGACGCCCTTGGCGTCCGCCGCCAAGGACAACCGCAACCCTGAGGTGATCTCCGTTCTGGTTCAAGCCGGGGCCGACGTCAACGCTAAGAGCAAATACGGCGAGACGGCCTTGATGCACGCCGCCAGTTCCAACCGCAACCCTGAGGTGATCTCCGCCCTGATCAACGCCGGAGCCGACCTTAACGCGAGGAACGACGACGACAAGACAGTCCTGATGTACGCCGCCACTTTCAACCGCAACCCTGAGGCGGTCTCCATCCTGATTCAAGCCGGGGCCGACGTCAACGCCAGGAACAAGTACACTTCGACGGTTTTGATGGGCGCCGCCGTATGCAACACCAACCTTGAGGTGATCTCCGCCCTGATCAACGCAGGGGCCGACGTCAACGCTGGGAGCAATATCGGCTGGACAGCCCTGATGTGCGCCGCTATGTCCAACGAAAACCCTGAGGTGATAACCTTCCTGCTCAACGCCGGGGCCGACCCCAAAGCACGGGACTGCAAAGGCGAGAGCGTCCTCTTCTATGCCGCCCAGAACAAGGCCTTGCGGGGCACTCCCGCCATGGACGAGCTGGTAGTGGCCGTGAACCGCTAGAAGAGCATATCGGAGTAGTAATCAAAAGCCGTGGGGGGCCTGATGCCACAAGGCCGCCCCACGGCTTTTACACTTGGAGTATTATCTACTTTACTCCGCCTACCAGACTCATCAGATACTCGTCGTCCGCCACGTACGGCATCGTGATGTGCTCGCCTCCGCGCCTGGCGTTGAACTCCTTCGAGACCTCTATGGCGGCCTCGTTCCGCGCCCACGCCCGCCTCGCCACGCCGCCCATGACGTCCCAGCTCATAGCGCTTCGGATAACCTCGTCAACTCTGTACGAGCCGTCCAAAACCAACCCGAAGCCGCCGTTTATCGCCTTGCCTATCCCGACGCCGCCGCCGTTGTGAAGCGCAACTAGGCTCATGCCGCGCGCGGCGTTGCCTGCGAAGCACTGCGTCGCCATATCGGCCATGACGTTGCTTCCGTCCTTTATGTTTGACGTCTCTCGGTAGGGCGAGTCGGTGCCGGACACGTCGTGGTGGTCGCGGCCAAGCATTACTGGGCCTATCTCGCCATTTCTGACCATCTCGTTGAACTTCAGGGCTATCTTCACGCGCCCATCGGCGTCCTGGTAGAGTATGCGGCACTGGGTGCCAACGACAAGCGCGTTCTTCTCGGCGTCGCGTATCCACGCCCAGTTGTCTCCGTCCTGAAAGCGCCGCGTCGGGTCTATGCACTCCATCGCCGCTTTGTCGGTGCGGCGCAGGTCATCGGGGTCGCGCGACAGGCAGCACCAGCGGAACGGGCCGTAGCCGTAGTCAAACAGCATAGGCCCCATTATGTCCTCAACGTAACTGGGGAATATGAAGCCTTCGTGCGTGTCGCCGTTCTTGGCTATGTCAGTGCGGCCAGCGTCAAACACGGCGCGCATGAAGGAGTTCCCGTAGTCGAAGAAGTAGGTCCCTCTTTCGACCAGCGCCTTTATCAGGTCGAAGTGCCGCGACAGGGTTTTATCCACCATTGCGCGGAACGCGGCGGAGTCGTCCTTGAGCAGGCGCGTGCGCTCCTCGAACGTTATTCCCGCCGGGCAGTAGCCGCCGCTGTACGGTGCGTGGCAGCTCGTCTGGTCGGAGAGGACGTCGATCGCTATCCCGTTGCGGACGGCGTAATCAAGGAGGTCAACGATGTTCCCGTGAAAGGCGATCGAGCGCACAGTGCCTGAGGCGATGAGTTCGGCTGCGCGGTCGAACGCGGCTTGGGGTGTTGACGCGACCTCCTGAACCCAGCCCTGACTGCGGCGCATCTCTATCCGCGAGGCGTCGACCTCCGCCGTTATCGACTGGCAGCCCGCTATGTCGGCGGCCTTTGGCTGAGCGCCGCTCATCCCGCCCAGGCCGGACGTGACGAAGAGCCGGCCATTTAGCGGGTTTTCTGCGCTTCCTTTGCTGCTACCGCTGAAGCGCAGCCGGCCGGCGTTAAGCAGCGTGTTGAACGTGCCGTGTACTATGCCCTGAGGGCCTATGTACATCCAGCCGCCCGCCGTCATCTGGCCGTAGTTCGCGACGCCAAGCTGCATCGCCCTGTGCCACTCCTCCTGGTTGTCGAACATGCCGACCATCAGCGCGTTTGTTATGATAACGCGGGGCGCATCGGGGCGAGAGCGGAAAAGCCCGAGCGGGTGCCCTGACTCGACCACGAGCGTCTGGTCGCGCGTCAGCACCTCGAGGTACTTTTTTATGAGCAGGTACTGCATCCAGTTTTGGCAGACCTGTCCTGTCTCGCCGTAGGTCACGAGTTCATACGGGTACAGCGCCACGTCGAAGTCGAGGTTGTTGTCTATCATCACCTGAAACGCTCGCCCCTCGACGCAGAGCCCCTTGTACTCGTCTATAGGCCGTCCGCATATCCGGCCCTCCGGCCTGAAGCGGTAGCCGTATATGCGCCCTCTTGAGCGGAGCTCGTCGAGGAACTCCGGCGCCATCTCGCGGTGGAAGCGCTCAGGTATGTAGCGGAGCGCGTTTTTCAGCGCCAGAGCGGTCGCGGGCGCGGAAAGCGTGTACCCCCTGTTAGGGGCGCGGCTGTACGTTACTCCTTGTGCGAACGCCGGCGGTCGCGGAAGCCCGTCCGGGAAGTCAAGCTCAATGTTGGTCATGACAGTCACCTGACTATGCCCAGCTTGGCGAGCTCGGCTTCGGTGAAGCCGGTGCTGTTCTTGATGATGTCGAACGAGACGCCCTGCTGAGCGAGAGAGCGCGCGAAACGGAGCGTGGTCTCCAAGACGCCCTCGGCCTTGCCTTCAGCCTTGCCCTCGGCCTGCCCCTTGGCTATGCCCTTGGCCTCGCCCTCGGCTATGCCCTTCTTCACCAAATCCTCACCCAGCGGACTCCGACTGACGATATCGTACAGCACGCTGTTCCTCATCGTTGCTTTGCGCATAATAATCTCCTCCATTGCCTCAGGATTGGCCTCCGCTACGGTCATCAGGTAATCCATGCTGCCGCCCTCGGCTTCAGACACATCGAGCACCCTTTGCAGCCTGTCAGCGTCCAGGCCAGGCCTCAGGCTGCTGAGCAGTATGTCGTC